>JBGTCB010000439.1:0-8137 GCA_041748995.1 Saprospiraceae bacterium
GGTGGTTGCGTAATAATTTCCTGTGGTTTCTGAACGAACCATTTCCAGGTCTCCTGAGAGGACTAGACGGATGTATTCACCGTCTTCGGTTTCGACTACTCTGTAGCCAGATACTGTTACCATGATTTTAAAATTTAAATGAATTAATAAATAAGGAAAGAGCACCCCCCCGGGATAAGGGGGAGGGATACTTTTCCAGCTCAAAAGACCGTGGGGGTGTAGATAGAGGGAGTCCTCAGGGTGAGTTAAAAAACGCATTTTCAGACATCAGCTCAGCATGTTCATGTTCACTCAGGCTGATATACTTCATGAAGGTTTCTGTTTTTTTATGTCCGGTAATCTTCATGATAGAAGGCACCGGTATTTTAGCTTTATAAGCATTCGATGCAAAGGATCTTCTGGCCGTATGAGTAGAAACCAGTTTAAATCGTTGTTTGGTGATGATTTCAGCTCTACCTGCCCGAAACATCCTCTTCTGGTAAGCAGAATTTAGACCTGCAAGTTGAGCGATCGTCTTCAGTTGTATATTCATCACCTGATTGGAGATGCCTTGAGGTAATCGGAACTGATATTTTTCCAGGATCTCCAGGACAACTGGATGAAGAGGAATAACCAGTTTCTGATTGGTTTTGAAAACGATGATGCGAAATGCAGACTTACCTGAATCAAGTTGTATGAGGTTGTCCGGGGTGAGGTTGCTGTAATCAGAGTATCTCAGACCTGTATAACAACCGATGATAAATAAGTCTCTGGTTTGCTCCAGTTGACCCGTCAATTCCTGCTTATATATGGCCCCGATCTCATCATTAGTGAGGTAGATATTATCTGCTTCTTTCTTTCCTACTGTCACCCGTCGAAAGTCGGGGTTTATTATAATTCCATTTGCGTCCGCATTATTGATGACGGTTTTCAGAGTGCCCAACATCTTGTTTATATGATTATCTGAGTAACCACCTTTTACTTTCTTGCTATTTCTCAGGTATCTTATGAAGTCTTCCAGCAGGTTACGGTTCAGATCTTTAAGGTCTACTGCACGGTTTTTCAGGAAGGCCCGGAAATGCTTTCGTAAAGTTTGGTAGACCTTGATTGATTCCAGACGATACTGCTTATCGGCTGACCGGGTTTCGATAAACGAGTTCAGGTAGGAGAGCACCGAAGGAGAATTTTGCTCTTGTTCTCCATTAAGGTGTGTTTCTAAAGCTTCTCTGAAAGAAGATACCGATGGAATTTTTTCTTGAGTAAAGAATGTGTGCTCGACTTTTTTCCCGCAGCCTCAATTCTGTCCAGCATAAATTGCTGGTGTCGTCCTTGCGGATACTCAGAGGTATCACGAATAGACTGTTTGTTAGCGTTCCAGTATCGGGTAGGTACCGTGACTTTGGTCGAGCAGACAAGTCGTCCTTTTGGTAGACGATAACGCATGATAACTAGGGATTTTTCCGCAGAGGGGTTCTTTAGATTGAATGTAACTTCTGACATAATAACTGGTTTTGTAATGAAATAATGGTTGCCCAAATCGTTGCCCGTTTTTATAACCCAGTTTAATCTATTTAGTTTTTAACATATGTGTAGAAATATGTTTATCAGTCTATTATGTTGTAAAGTAGGCTATAACAGGCTAGGAAAACTGGGGCCTCCTTCTCCGCAAAGCATAAACCACCGCCAAGGTGGCCTTTTTATTGAAGTAGAGGCAACGAAGCAGCCTGGGTGGCCGGAGCGAAAATAAAAGTAAGACCCCAAAGGGGTTTGGGTTTATAGTCTCCCCCCATACCGGCGATACAGTTCTTCCGGCGCTCAATATGGCTCTTGTAAGTGAAAGGACAGACCCGATTTAGTCAGTATAGAACACAATCGCTGGTCTTAAAAAATATCCGTTACAACTCTGTTTATAAAACTTAACTTTCGTAGTGAGAGGTGAAAATGCAATAAAGACGGGTGCTCCAAGCACTTTTTGACTCGCAGACATGGTCCCCATCATAGCTTGTCCCGCGCTGCGCGGGAGTGAGAATCAAAAAGGGCTTATGTGCCCTTATTTGCAGCAGTTTTAACTCGTAATAGATAATCTAATGTATAATCCGGGTTAAACCCGGAGAATTTTTCATTTCGCAATCTGCAACCGGTAGCCCGCACCGTGTACATTGCTGATCTGCAAATTACTTTGATTAAGCTTTTTTCGCAGGAGCGAAATATAGGTATCCAGACTGCGGCTCACAATTACACCTTTACTTTCCCAGACTTCTTTTAACAACTGATCTCGGGACAGAATCCGGTTAGGATGCTGATAAAACATTTGCAGCAGGTCACTTTCCTTCTCGGTCAATTTTATCTCCGCTTCGTTACATACGAATTTGCGTTCATCAAAATAAAAAACACAATTTCCCAACGATTTGGCCGCCGAAGAAGTGGTTGTGGTTGACAAGGTAGTTCTCTTAACCCGGAACAGCAGATAGAGCAGAGAAGCGATCAGGCTTATGATGCCTACCCAAATAACGGGTGTCAAACCAGCAATATGGATGTTTCCGGGAGGATTGGAAAGGACCTTGATGGCATAGGTGTCTCGCGGTAGATCGCGGCCAAGACAGGGGATGACTCTCTTGTCTTCTCGGGCTGCCATCTGGTAACTGTAGACCACTTCCAGATTGGGCAAACAGATCACTTCAACCAGGTAATCGGGAGGTAAATCCAGGCTTACCAGTGCCCTGTTTAAAAACATGACCAGTGAATCAGGAACGATAGCTAGTGGTGAGCTAAAGGAAACGACATACCAGCCTTCCTTGTCATAAACCACCGGCAGAACAAGGGACACCGAATCATGATCGGCTAATAATAAATGATGTCCTGCTTCCCGAAGAGCGAGCCTCATCTCCATTGATGCATCTACATTACCCCGGGAATTCCCTATGAAAAGATTTATACAAATGATGATCAAAGTTCCGGTACGGATAAAAAATCTTCGTTGTTTATCAAACATAATGTATCAGGATCATTCCTTTGCTTGAGTGTAAAATTGACATTTGATTGACACTTTTTTACAATTTTTAATCGCTGGCCGTTATCTGGCCATCTATTTTTGCTACCAATCAAATATAACGAATGATGAGAAAAATGATTTTAGCAGTTACCTTTTATTGCACAGTATTTCTACTTCAGGCTCAATCAGTTCTACCAATTGATGTTGAAAATAGTCAAATAAAGTGGACAGGAACAAACCTTCTTAAATTAGGTGGCCATCATGGTACGGTCAGTTTCAAAAGCGGAGAATTAAACTTTATGGGAGATACTCTTGTCGGAGGTTTATTTTTTGCAGACATGCACACCATTTCCAATACGGATGGAAAATTCAATGAGATCCTGGTCGATCACCTTAAAGAAGAAGACTTTTTTCATGTCAAGCAGTTTCCGTTAGCAGTCCTTGAAATAACCAAGGTAACCTACCATAGTGACACTACACTGGCCATTAGAGCGGATCTGACGATCAAAGGAATCACCCATGAAGTGAATTTTGAATCGGTCATACCACGAAAGGAAAGCAGCTTTGATATCCAATCGGTCTTCCTGATTGATCGAACGAAATGGCAGGTACGATATGGTTCCAAGAGTTTTTTTAATGATCTTGGTGATGATGCGATCTCCGATGCGGTCAAACTGGAAGTATGGATCAGGCTGGATGGATGTTAGTGGATTATTCGTGAAAATAATGACTTGTACTTCTGAAAATCTTTTTACCTGGGTATTTTTCATCGAAGATGTGCGAAAAAGTGCAGGCACCCTGCTGATGATTTCATTTACGTGCCCTCTAACAATTAAATTATTATGAAAGTTATTTTACTCACTGCTGCATGGATATGGACTAATTTATTTGCAGTAGCGCAAAGTGATTATCCTTATCCTTCCTTAAGTCCTTTGTGCAAAATATCGCAGCAGGTGGGAAATACCGTCATTGACATTGAATACGAGAGACCCTCTACCCGCAAAAGGAAGATTTTTGGTGAGTTAGTTCCCTGGAATAAAGTTTGGAGAACTGGAGCAGGCTATTGCACCAAAATAAGGTTTGATAAACCAGTGGTAGTGGAAGGCCAACCAGTACCCATCGGGAATTACTCTGTGTTTACAATTCCTAATCCGGAAGCCTGGATTGTAATTTTAAACAAAGATACTACCCTCTACGGAAGTTCATTCTATAATCCGGAAAATGATATTGCGCGGTTCCGGGTAATTCCGAATACAATAGAACGCCACTACGAAACCTTGACCATCGATATCGATCTGATTCCGAATAATGCACGAATACACATTTCGTGGGTAAACACCCAGATCGCATTTGACATACTGACTTCTACAGATGAGGAAATCATGAGATATATTCGGGAAGAAGTCATCCCGGGAGAAAGCACAGAACCGAATATCTATGCGGGTGCTGCCGAATATTTGCTTTATCAGGGTGTAAACTTGCAGGAAGCTCTAAAACTAACAGACAGAGCGATGTTAGTAGATAAGAATGGCTGGGCTAGAAACGTCAAGTTGAAACTTTACGTGACATTGGGGTATGATGATGAAGCCATTGAAATGATAGAACAGGAAATAGAAGCAACTAAGGAAAGTAAATATGAACGGGAAAAAGATCGCGCAGATGGAATCGAAGAACTTAATATAATACTTAGGAGGATATCAAATAAACAGGGATAAATCCTGCACTAAGGTGTCGCGCCCTACAGGGGTGACAACGCTTCTAATGAAGGGGATGCACGGCATTGAAATTCTTCATGACCGAAAAGCTGTCACCCCTCGAAGGTGTGCGACAGCTTAATTCCTCCTGTGCAGTGTCGCGCCTAAGCTATACCAGCTGAAAACCCGTGATAATTAATTTGATTACTTGGGGGAAGTCTTTTTTTCAAAAAATAAGGACGACAGCGCTCTCAATTCCTGCACTGCGGGCTTAAACGGATAAAAATTATTTATGAAAAATTATGACTTGTACTTCCGGGTGATCCTTTTACCGGTATTCTTTTTCACCTGTGATGTACAGAAAAATGCAGACACACCTCGGGATTACAACGACACGGTAAACCGGCAGTTCTGGAGTGCAGACTGGAGTCCGGATGGACGGTTTATTGCAGTGGCGGGAGTGGATAGTATTCTACGAATTTATCACGCAGAAGATCTGGAACTTCATCTTTCTTTTTTTCTGGATAGCTGGATCCATGTAGTGAAATGGAGTCCTGATGGTAAGCAGATGGCTATCGCAACTCTCGATAAGTATGTGAATCTTTTAATAATAGAGGATGAAGAGATAATCCGGTTGGATCATCCCGGGGGATCGAGAGCAACCGGATGGAATCATGATGGGACACTGCTTGCCGTTGGTGACCTGGAAGGGAATATTCAGATTTGGGACTATTTGGGTCGCTTGATTAATAAAGTTGAAAACTATTACGACCCTGATTTCGTAGGCAGATCTTTTCTCTCATTGGACTGGCATCCAATCAGAAATGAATTTATCGTGACCAATAGCAGGATAAATCTTTGTGATAGTGCAGGAGCCGTCTTACAGATCATAGAGCACCAAAATAAAGAAGCGATTATACTAAGCACCCGTTGGCATCCCTCAGGATCCTTTTTTGTTTTGGGCGATTATGGCTACAACAGAGAAGGAGAAAATGTACCCAGTCTCCTGCATTTCTGGTCGGATGATGGCATTCTGATGCATGGTATTCACGGCAGTAAGGGGGAATACCGAAATATCTCCTGGAATCAGGTCGGCACCCGACTGGCTACAGCGAGTGATGTGTTAAGGATCTGGGATGCTGATGGGAGCCTGCTCTATGAGAGTCCACCGGATGGATCTAATTATCTGTGGGGAGTATCCTGGAATCACGATGGAACCAAGGTTGTCACTGCAAGCAGGCATAAAACGATTGCAATATGGGATCAGAAAGCGAGAATAATCAGGCGGGTGGACGTGCCTTGACGAAATCCTGCTGTGCGGAGTCGCGCCTTACAGGGGTGACAATATATAGTTTTTATTTTTTTTAAAAAAAATAAAGAAAATTATCATTCAAATGAGGCTTTTTTAGCCAGAAGATATGCCCAGAATGGTCAGCAGGATTTTAATTATCTACCTGATGGTCGATTGCCTGAGTAGTTTTTCAATACGGGCTTTCAGAACCTGGGGACTAAAAGGTTTGGAAATGAATTCATTGGCACCCATTGAGAAGGCATCCAATTCGGTTTCTTCCATTCCTGAGGATGTTAGTACAATGATCGGTATTTGTAAATTTAAATCTTTACGGACGATATTGATCATCTCCATACCACCGATCGAAGGCATATTCAGATCCGTAATAATCAGGTCTACCTGAATCATTCTGAGGAATGCTATTGCCTCCTCACCATTGTGAAACTGGTGGACGGTGTAACCCTGACCTTCAAGATAGAAGGATAAAGATTTCCGAAAAATTTCATTGTCCTCGGCAAACAGTATTTTCATTTTATGACGATTTATTCGAATTTTACCCGATCGGCAATGTATATTTCAACTATTTTCGTTAGGGCACCCCCTAAAAACCCCCTACAATTATCGACTGCTTATCTACATATATTCAAAAAATAGATGATATTTTTCAATTATAGTCGTTTTGAAGAATATCTTCCAATTGCTGACAATATTGATCGATATTGTTTTTTAGATCTGAAAATACATTTTTTCCATTTTGCGGTACTACTATCTGATTTGAATTCGGTATAGCAAGTTGTTTAAATTGTTCCTCTAAATGTTCGAGGCCAAATAATGAAAGGGTGGGCTTTATTTTGTGTATAATTTGTCTTATTTGTATAAGGTCGTTTTCATCAATGGATTTTCTGATAAGGTCTAGATCTGCGGGCATTTGGTCAAGAAATAGCCTGATCAATTCTTTTTCAAATTCCTGATCTCCTCCTGAAAGCTGCTTTAAGTAATTTAGATTGACCATAGCGACCGATGGGTTATTTTGACTTTGTTGAATAGGTCGGAGTGGGGCTGATTCTATCAAGGAGGGAGTAAGGAAGGAGATAATTTTACTATATAATTCCTCTTTTTTGAAAGGTTTTGTCATGTAGTCATTCATTCCTATTTCAATACACTTCTCTTTTTCTCCAATCATGGAATGGGCGGTCATAGCAATAATCGGTATATCTGATTTTAATTGATGCCGGATGTAAACTGTAGTTTCGTAACCATCCATTTCCGGCATTTGCAGATCCATCAAGAGAAGATTATAGCTATTCTCTTGAAATTTTTCGATACCTTCCAGGCCGTTGTTTGCTATGTCCAATTCAAATCCGAATTTTCCAATGACACCTTTTGCAAGCTTTTGATTCAGGATATTATCTTCACACAGAAGGATCCGGACATTTCCATAAGATTGCTCTGTTGCCGGTTCTTTATTTGATAGTTCCTCAGGAATATTTTTTAATTTTCCATATGTGAGAGAGAAAAAGAATTCCGATCCTTTATTGGGTTGACTTTTGACGTTAATTTCTCCCCCCTGGACATCGACTAACAATTTACATATATTCAAACCCAGGCCGGTTCCTCCAAATTTTCTGTTCTTATTATATTGGACCTGGGTAAATCGCTCAAATATTTCGTCCAGCTTGTCCTCCGGAATACCAATTCCGGTATCCTTGACACAGAATAGCAGCTTAAAATCATGTTCGGTTTCTTCTATTTTCTTCACAGACACCGTGACACTTCCTTCTTCTGTAAATTTTATGGCGTTACCGATGAGATTCATCAGAATTTGATTTAATCTTGCGCTGTCTCCGATTCCATAGTCAGGCATTTCCGGATCCAGGAATAGATTGTACTCCAGTTTTTTATCTATACTTTTAGGCTTCAATAAGTCGAATACATTTTTCAGTACTATTTTTAGGGAGAAGGGTTCCTTTTCAATGGTTATTTTACCTGAATTGATTTTTGACAGATCAAGAATATCGTTGATGATCGTCATCAGATTTTCACCCGCTGTCTTCACACTTTGCACACAATCCTGCTGCTCCTGATCGAGAGTAGTCTGGGGCAAAAGGTCCGTAAATCCAATAATCGCATTCATGGGAGTGCGAATTTCATGACTCATGTTGGAGAGAAAGTCATCTTTTA
>JBGTCB010000440.1:0-4184 GCA_041748995.1 Saprospiraceae bacterium
GATGGTATATGTAATGCTGCTGATCCCCTTATTGGCATCAGCGGTCAGAAATCCGTTGCCGTTGTAGCTGTAATCCGTCGAGCCCACGTTGCCGTCATTGAACCCGTCGGCCTTGTGGGCGGCAGGGGCATTGTCGGTGACTGCGGTCAGCCTGTTGCCGGTGTAGGTATAGGCCAGCAGATCCATCTGTGCCGATGTTCCCGCATTGTTTTTGAAACGGGTCAGGGCATTGATGTTCCCGTTGGTGCTGTAACCTATCCCGTTCTCGTTATACAGGTTGCTTGAAATCCATGTTCCGGAAGGATTGTGCCGGTATGTTCCCGCCGTAAGCCTTTTGGGAATGTCATAAGTGTAATTGTATGCCTCCTCGGGTGCGGCCCCGTGGTGCTTCCATTTTTGTGAGGTGACCAGTCCGTCAAAACGGGTTGTGTTACCTGAACCACTGGATTTCTGGTAGTCCAGTTTCTCTTGGAACACCGTCTGATTGTCCGAATAGCGGTAGTGGATCTCATTGAGCCAGCCCTGAATGGTGGATGAGGAGGTGTTTTTGTAAAGGAAGTTGCCCCCGTCGTTTCTGCTGTGGTGGATGATGTTGGTGGGCTCCCCGAGCTCGTTGTACTGGAACCAGCTCAGCAGGACCTCCGGCTCGTTGTTTACCTTGTGGTACACTTTCAGCGGCCTGCCGGCATGGTCATAGGTGAACCGCCTGTCGATCGTGGTCGGTCCACCCGTGTGGATGTAGTGTGTCCTGGTTTTTTCCACTTCCCCCGAAAATGCATATTGGCTGGTGGACCTTACTGTACTGTTTGTTCCTACCTGATGGGAGGAGACGGTCTGAACAGGTCTGTAAAACTGGTCATAATAGGTGATACTATAAACCCATCCTACATTTGTACCCTGTGACCTCGATTTCGATCCCGTCACCAGGCCTTTGACGGCGGTATTGAATGATGTCAACAACCATTCCGGTACCTCCTGAAATGCATAAAAGGAATTGTCATTGGACCATCCTGTATTGGTACGGAAGGAATAGTCGTCATTATGACATGCTATTGGTTCAAAGAGCAAGGGCAAATCAGGAAGAGCCAGAATCATCCCAATTCTAAAACTGGATATGTAAATAGCCACTCGTTTCCATCTACGAAAAAGGACAGCCCGACAACCTGACCAAAGACCAGATCATCGAGCTGCTAAAAAAGGCTGGATTGTTATGATAAAGCCCATCAACTGGATGGGTTTAATTATGGTTGGGGACCCTTGAAATGCATCCCTCTATCGTATCCCTCCCACTAAAACTTTAATAGCTGAAGGTTATCAGAATAATTGAGATAATATATCCACAATCGAATCCCCTTCAAAATATAAACGAAAATCATTAGGTTCATTCGATTTCAATGTTATGACAATTAAAGGTATCTTTTCTGTATTTAAACCCATCCATATAGCCTTCACGTTCAAGAATTTTAGTACCTAAACTGTAGTCCATGATCGGTTTACCAGACAACCTCCTAAAGGTGTACTTCTTCCCCATCTCAACACTTTCAAACTCGTCTTCGGATTTGAAAACGATATCCATTTGGCCCACTCCTTCCTGCTCACAGTTTAGATCATCTTCCTGTATTGAAACATGGATTTTACCAGAACAAACAATATACTTCCCTACATTGTAATCCAGTAGTTCGCCATCTATATGATAAACATAATCATTCACTTCGGTAAAATGTAATTCTACGTACAAACCATCATCATGGCATGCTGCCCAGCTTCCGGCCAGCAATTCTTTTGAAACGCTGAAATCATCCTGGGGAACGCATTTTAAAAACCCCAATAATATTGAAATAAAAAACCAATTACTTACCATACCAAATATAATTTCTTGCTTTCAGCCAATAGTCATAACCATGCCGATTGTAGTGAACCCAGCCTATTCTACGAAACCCCATATACGCTGAGTTATCAAACATTTCAATCCTATATGGTGTTCCTGCGTCAACATCACCAACTCTCACTGAACTACCATGAAGTTGTATTTTGGCTACTTTGTTCTCAAACCAATACCTGGTACCGTAATTTCCCCCGCTAGTTGTCCAACCAGATGCATTGGTAGCAGTACTATAGTCAAACAGATCTTGGATTCTCATACCACCGGGAAAAAGTTCGTCGAGCATGGGCAACTTTCCACGATTATATAATCTGGATATTCTCATTCCCTTCATTACCGCTGTATATGGATTCTCACTAAGATCAATAGAGCTAAAACCATCTCTATTAATCTTACGTATCACAGCACGATCTTTCAGCCCTTCCACTCCCGCATGTGCCGCATGGTTGAAGGCAGCAACTGTCGCCCCAACCGCCGCACCTCTCCAGAAATCACCACCTGACATTTTTGATGCAACCCCTCCCGCTAGGGCTGACCCCCCAATTTGACCCAACGGACCAGCGTTATGCAAGGCCGATCCCGTTAATGAACCGAAGGCTCCTGAAGCATACATTGAAAGTGAAGGACTTTGCCCAAATGCCGCCCCGATCATCATATTAGATTGCCCGTGCATCATCGCCCTTCCAATTTCACCTGCCAGTCCTTGGCTCCCGACAGGCCCCATCATAGAACCTATACCGGCAGTCGCTACCCCTGAAACAGCTCCCATGCCCACTGATCGCCAGAACTGTCCGCCATTCCAGTTGTTGAAACCTCCCGGGCTTAAGGCAACATTTGCGGTATATCCTGCTCCCCCTATTACTGCTCCCCATAAGGCCGCATCAATGAAGGTCCCGATCCCAGGAAGCAAAGCTGAGAAAACAAACTCCCCATCCGGATCCACCATCATCACCGGATTATTCCCCATCGCCAGATAAGGCGAAGCAAACTGATCCCGAGGATCCACCCCAAACCACCTGCCTAGCGCAGCGTCGTATTGACGAGCATGAAAATCATACCACTTCGTCAGGTCCTCATAGGTCTTGCCCTGGAACAAATCCTTCGTTGCTTTCTCACCAACCCTAGTCCAGTTTTTGGCAATCATCCCATAAGGATAATAATCTGTCTGCTGTACAATGTAGCTCTCCGAGGTCATGATGGAGAAATCGTCAAAGAACGCTTCTGATCCCGTGTTCGAATCATTCGAGAGATAAATATAGAAATATCCAGGCTCTTCCGCCACTACCTGCTGTGAAAGTTTCTCATGTGGTACATTGGAACCGTCCTCACGGGCAGCATTTGACATCTGCACGAAACCTCCATACTTATAGTTCTTCTCTCCATCGAAAAATAAATAATTTAAGTAAGCAGGTGGGGCATCACCTATTTCCTTCTTGGTAGTCAGCAGCCCTGCCAGACCAGCACCTCCATCTGACTGAGATCGTAATGTTGTAGCAAGTCCTCCATCAACGTCCATCGCCACAGGATTAGCTGCTGTAATTGCCTTAGTACGGCCATGATGGCGGCTTTTAGCTTGGCTTTCCTTCTAGGATTAAAAGGGGGGCATGCACTTTTGCATGGCTAAAGGCCATTTATTAATGGTAAAGTTTGTCTATAATTCTATCCAATAATTTTCCTTCTTCATTAAGATCATAATTTTCATCAAACCCAATAAGTTGCTGTCTTTCACCTGCCCAATCTATAATATCATCAGCTAGATATTCATCAATTTCAATTACTGATTTTTCAAAAATCGGTCTCAGCGATTCCTTGCCAATTAAATAAAAGGACATAATATATTGGTATTCTTCTTTTGAAAAACTCAGTCTCATCGCCTAAATAGTCTTAATAGTTTAGCAGCTTTACTGGAAGATGTTGGATTTACAGAAATGATTCTTCCTGTTTGAGGATTCACTACAACTTCACCGAATTGACCAATAAATCTTTGACTTGGTCTACCCAAATGGTCAATAACAACATTATTCACTTTAAGTGGATTTTTCAGTCCATCCAAAATCGCTCCAGGGTTGACCCCTCTTCTACTAAAATCTCCAATTGCCCTGTTAACTCCATGACCATTAAACCCTGTAATCTTTAGACCATTTGCAGCTTCAATGCCGCCCTTAGCGGCATCATCTGCAAATCTAAGGGAACTGGCAGCAAAACTGACATCCCTTGTCTTTTTTGCAGTGAGTGCAAATTCCGCAATATCATACCCTCCTTTGCCTTTATCAAGTGGATTAAAGGAAAAGACCGGTTTGAC
>JBGTCB010000441.1:0-1960 GCA_041748995.1 Saprospiraceae bacterium
AATGTCGAATACAGAAAGGTCCGGTTTGATCAAATCTACCGGTAATTTGAATTTGAAACTGTCACTGATGTCTTCCTCAAAAGCGCAGTAGGTGATTTCCAGATTGGATAGGTATCGCATGCTTTTGAGGCGTTGAATCGCATCCGTAAAACCTACCAGATCCAAAAGAGTCAGATCCTGAAATACAATGATGGCTATCTTCATTTTCCAAAAAAGGATTCTTTGGACCAAGATACTAAAATCAGGACGTCATGATGTTCAAAGCGACAAAGCCTTACGATTGGAATAGGAATAAACTAAGATATGGTGAGCCTGGCTGGCGATGGGCTGAGATCTAAGAAGGCACTCACAAAAGCGATATGAAAGTCATCCAATAATTCAGAGGATTATCTTCCGGGTCGTGATTCTATCAACTTGCCTGAAAACTGCCGATATTCCAGGTGGCGATACTTTATGACGGTATTTGTCTGGCGAGAGTATAAAATTAAGAAAAGAGGTATTAAGCTATTCAACCTTATAGCCAATACCCTTGATGGTCTTTATGTACCGGTTACCCAATTTTACGCGTAACTTTGAAATATGTACATCAATGGTTCGGTTGCCAACAATGACATCACTGCCCCATACATGCCTGTATATTTCATCCCTTGAAAACACTTTTCCCGGTTTTTCTGAAAGTAACCAAAGGATCTCAAATTCTTTGCGGGCAAGATCCAGGGCATTGTCCTCAATTTTTGCTTCGTATTTTTCCCGGTCCAGGGTTAAATGATCTAACTGTATTTTAGTGTCAAGAGTTTTATTTAAATTTTTATGTCGTCGGAGCAAGGCCTTGACACGACTATTTAATAATCTGGGTGATATGGGTTTGTGAATATAATCGTCTGCACCTGCAGTCAGTCCGGCAATTTCACTATATTCCTCATGCCTTGCCGTGAGGAAAGCAATCAATGTATTCTCAAAGAAACGGTCATTTCTAAATTTATGACAAGCCGTGACGCCATCCATTTCCGGCATCATGATATCCAACAAGATAAGATGTGGTTCCATCTCATGAGCCATTACCAAAGCCTGAGTACCAGTGCTAGCCTGTTGTACATGATATCCTTCTTTTTGTAAATTATATCCGACAAATTCCAGAATATCCGGTTCATCATCTACCACAAGTATTCTTGCTTCCGTATCAACCATCGTTGCACATCATTTTATTAATTCACCAAAATTAGACTCTTTGGTATGGCTATTTCGTAACTGTCCATGAACTTAATGGAAACTTAATTCAGGCTTAACAAAAGATCGGTTCTCTTTAAGTATTCTTAAAGTAGACCATAATTGAAGAAGTGGGTGTTTTCTAAAGTTGCAGCTTTCAACTACTTTCTCATTAGGTATACGAGTTCTGAATTTCCAAAATATCTAACACCCTTGATGGCTTCTTTCCGCTATCTTCGAAAGCCTTGAGTAATGAGTATTATGTTCGGTTTCGCTTCTACAGGTGCTACTGACGCTACTGACGCTTCGGTCATCAGTACAAGTCCGGTCAGCACAAGTTCGGTCATCATCCCAGATTTGATCTGACGAAAATCAGAGCTCAGCACTAAAATCAGATACTTCGAAAATGCAGCACCAACCGCAATCAATAATTCCATTTTCCTTGCATGTCCCTTACCAGGGTGGTGCACAGGGGACGGAAGTATGGGACACAACGACGGTTTTAATTCAGCCGATGGACCAGGCAGTCAAACTGGAGCATATTTTCAATGACTTTGACTTCGGTACTGTCACCCCGGTTGGTTGCAAGGATTGGACTGAAGAAAGTGACAGAGCAGCAATTTTTGCACCGGAAATCTTACAGAAAGTTTTCTTCGTCTCCCCACACCAGGAACGATTTACGCCTTCAGTATTAGCCCGAATATTTCAATAGCCTTGGTGAAACCTGTAGTCTCTTACTGACAGGTACAAAGTC
>JBGTCB010000442.1:0-1715 GCA_041748995.1 Saprospiraceae bacterium
AAGGTACTGCCGAAAATATTGCCTGGAACAGCTTTACGGGTAGCGGGTTTATATCCGGTGTAGCTCTCGCCATTTATAATTTCATTTATGATGATGCCTGTTGCCTTTGGGGTCATCGGATATTATGCCTGAGGCAGTCAGTTACAACCAATAATTATAACGGGACCTCCAGATTTGGGATGGTGGGGTTCGGACGTTCCACTGGTGCAAATGGCGATTATTTTGTCATGGATTTTTTTGATCCGATTCCAACCTGTACATACAATGAAATAAATTTTGAATCCGGACAAAGTGGAGGAAGCTGTCCGGATGACATCTCGCTTTCAGGAACGATTACGTCGGGTACCTATCAGGCTGATCTCTCGGTGACATCAGCAGGCCTGGTCCCCATTTCCAATACAGTTGAACTGGTAGCGTCTAATAGTGTGGTTTTAAACCCGGTTTTTGAAGTACAGCTGGGTTCAGTGCTGGTCATTGAGATAGATGATTGCGGTTATATCCAACCGAAACTTGCAGGACAACCGGATACCTGGGAAGTGCTGGACCCAACATGGGTTGGTGGTATACGATCTTTCAGGATGGAATAAAACCACACATTAAAATTGTGCCCTCGATAATGCGCGTTATTCCAGTCAGCTGACAATTGTACTACTTGAGATTAATCACATGGTCACGTTACCCCCAATTAAACTTACCTTACCTTCAACGAGTGAAAGTTGTTCCTGGAGCACATTGTAATCCTCGCATGTATACATTACTTCAATTAGAATTAGTTTGAATTTCCCGTAATTAAGTCAAATAAATGGATCATATTCCGACCGAAGAAGATATTGCCCGTGTCCATCGTTCCATAGCACCTTTTATTCACCGTACACCGGTATTTGCGAATAAGACAATCGATCAGATCACCAATGCAAACCTGTACTTCAAGTGTGAAAATTTCCAAAAGGTAGGTGCTTTTAAGATGAGAGGAGCCAGCAGTGCTGTCATCGCCCTGGATGATGAGCTGAAGTATAAAGGTGTTGCTACCCATTCTTCAGGTAACCATGCTCAGGCGGTGGCATTATCTGCTAAAATGCATGGGATTGAAGCGCATATCGTGATGCCGGAAAATGCACCTCACATCAAACGCAATGCAGTTGTAGAATATGGCGCCATGGTTTATACCTCAGGTAACCTGATCAAAGACAGGGAAAAGAAAATGCAGGAGGTACTGGACAAAACCGGAGCTGTTTTCATTCATCCCTACAATAATTATGACATTATTGCCGGACAAGCAACCGCGGCCAAAGAGCTTCTCGAAGAACTACCTGAACTTGAAATCGTGGTCGCTCCCGTGGGAGGTGGTGGCTTGTTAAGTGGTACCGCTCTCTCAGCAAAATATCATAACCCATCCATCAAGGTCTATGGCGCTGAACCCAAACTGGTAGACGATGCCGCCCGCTCATTCAAGAACAGGAAGATCGAATCCAACTCCCGTATCGACACCATTGCTGATGGATTGAGAACGATGTTGGGGGAAAAAACATTTGAGGTGATCATCCAATATGCTGATGATATCCTAACGGTCGAAGAAGAAATTATTATAAAAGCCATGCGTCTAATCTGGGAACGTATGAAAATCGTGGTTGAACCCTCCGGAGCCGTGCCTTTGGCGGCCGTGCTGGAGCATCCCGAATTTTTTCACGGTAAAACAGTAGGTTTAATTATCTCAG
>JBGTCB010000443.1:0-10948 GCA_041748995.1 Saprospiraceae bacterium
CAGAGGGCTACAGTGTTAAATTTGAGGTAGATGATCAGGAATTAGTGCAAAGTTTGAGTTTTGTGCAGCCTAATGGTGTTTTTAAAGCAGTGAGGAAATAATTCAGCTCCCAGGTTTTCGCATCGGTTTGGATTGACAATTTTCTGAAAAGGGATGACCAAAAAATCCTGAGTAAGAGATTTAAATCCAGGGAGCTACGATTTCTGGATCTGTTCTGATGAACACCATTTTAATTAGGGGTACCTTAAGTCTATAGAACATGATTGACACCAGAAACTTGCAACCAAAATTTATACTTTTAACCCTTATTTTGGGGTTCGATCAGAGGATACAGCGAAATCCAGTCTGATCCTGATAAACTCAGAATCCAAACTTCATGAAAGGATTTAACGTTATTATGAAGTAATCAGGACAATAGATTAAGTTCATGATATTTAATATCACCTTTTCGAAAAAGGATATTATCACTGAAATCAATGATTTGGTAGGAGTGCCTTTCTCCTTTTTAACCCGGTTGAAAAAAGGAGGCATAGGTTCAGAGAAGATGATGGTTACCGATGCCAGTCCGCTGATTGAAGGTCTGTTACAGCATGATGATCAGCCCAATTTCTGCAATATCGAACTTCGTCCCAAAGGGATCATCGTTTATTTCAAATTCAGAGTAGAACTCTATGCCTGGACCATTCCCTATGGCAAGCTGGCCGTATACAGATCAGCGGAAAGCTACCGGATATATGGTGAAGCTGAGTTTATAAAGGTGACCAAAATGCTCAATGGTGATGCTTTGAAACTTTTTATGGATAAACTACTAAATGATCGAGCTAAGTACTTAGCCTCCATAGCTGGTCCCAACTAATCCGGATCGGATGTCTCGTTGCGTCAGAAAACGGACCACAGCCTCTAAGCTCCGATCTTATCCCTGATCAACCATTCCTGGTCGAAAGAAACGGCTCAGAGGTCAAACTTGTCATGGGAAGTGGAGGGGATTTCTTAAATTCCCTCGGTTATTGAATTTAAGATGATATCTCAACTTTATATACCGGCTGCACCACTTGGCGAATTTATTGAAAGCTTCTATTATTACAAGGGTTATACTCCGGAGCATACGGTTGATCGTTTTTTACCCGATGGTAACATTCAATTGATTATTGAGCTTACCGAACATCCCAAGTATATTTATGACAACTACACTTTGAAAGAAATCCAGGCATGTAAAAAAGTTTGGTTTTCCGGATTTCGAACAGAGCCCATTACGATACCTTCGGGGCAGGATAGTGAGATGATCATTGTGCAGTTTATGAAGGGCCGGGCATATCCCTTTCTAAGTGATCCATTGTGTGCATTAACTAATTATGTTGTAGATGCTGAATTGGTTCTGAAAAATGATATTCTCGATTTACGCGAAAGAATCCAGGAAGTATCGACGGTCCGTCAGAAATTATTGATTCTCGAAGATTATTTTACGCACCACTATCGGTCGTATTTACAGCATAATCCCTTTACAAATTATGTGGTGGAAAAAATTCTGCAACAGCCAGAACAGTGTAAGCTCATGGAGATTTCCGATAAAGTTGGATTTAGTCAAAAGCATTTGATTAAAATTTTCAAAGAACATGTGGGGGTAACCCCAAAAGAATTTCTGAAAATTGTCCGGTTTCAAAAAGTAATCCTGGAAATTGAGCAGCAAAAGCAGGTAAACTGGACGAGAATTGCTCATGATTGCGGCTTTTACGATCAATCACATTTTATAGCAGATTTTAAATTGCTTTCCGGCTTTACCCCGGTTGATTATCTCCGTCAGAGGGGTGAATTTCTCAATTACATACCTATCCATCAGTGGTAACGTATTCCGGTTTGAACTCATCAAGGGGTGCCCAAGGTAAATTTTTTCCTATGACAGTTTCTCATTATGTCGCAATTTTGAGAAAACGAAACTTCTATGGAAAGTATGATCATCAATCACTGGGCCGTACTGGTCTGCGCAATTTTTAATCTGATACTAGGCGCAGTCTGGTATTCACCTGCCTTATTTTTCAAAGCATGGAAAGAGGAAAATAATCTTACCGATGACGATCTGAAAAAAGTCAATGCTCCTGTTGTTTACGGAGTTACATTTCTTTTAGCGTATCTGATGTCTTATAATCTGGCTTTTTTTCTGGGTGACGATCAAACCAATACTACATGGGGACTTACAGCAGGTTTTCTGACAGGATTTGGTTGGGCAGCTGCTATCTTTACAGTCATTGCTTTGTTTGAACAGAAAAACTGGCGTTATATTCTCATTAATGGGGGATATATCATTGTTTATTTTTCCGTTATCGGATTGATTTTGGGAGCCTGGCGATGAAAATTCTTAAGGCGTGGTTAAAACATCCTATGATGTCGAGCAGGAATTTATTGCCGGTATTAACCAGCTGACCGGTATGGATCTGGCTATGTGGCTTGATAAAATATCCGGGTCACAGTTGAAAGACCGGAAAAAAATTATTGACAGGTTAAAATCAGAGTTTCATTTCAGTCATCTTTCTGCCAGTTTACTAGCTGGTATCTATTTGAATAGGGAACACCGGTCTATTCAAAAAGGACAAAATAAGGATGATACCTGAAAGCTGATACCGAATACATTTCTCATGCACCCTTCAAAGCAAGAGTCCAAACCCTACTGTGCCATTCCCTATGACAAGCTGACCTTTTACCGATCAGGAAAGCTACCGGTAATGCTTTGAAACTTTAACCGGGATTATGCATTAGACTTTCTATTACAAGGCAGAATTGCTTCAAATACGGGCGCATCATAGATTTTTGATGCTCGCCATGATGATGACCATGCTTTCCCATCCGCGAGCGGTTCATTCGCTCGAAGATCTACCAGATCTTCGTTGTGCCTTACAGGCACAAATCGCTCATTCATGCCCTCAAAAACCTCTGGAGCACCCGTCTTTATTGCACTTCTGCCTTTCATGACTGAAACCCTAATGAATAATCCCGGTTTAATGGACAAACTTCTACCGATTGGGAACTTGCTTAGCTTCCAGGCCGGTTGTTGTCAGACCCACTGAACAGCAGAGAGCCTCAGAAACTTACCCATTACTCTTTTGAAAATAAATTTTACTCAACCCCTTGTGTGATTGATTCCGATTACCTACATTTGTATTAACCAAATGGTTAAATCAATCAGTTAAATCAAAAGGTTAATTTAATTTGGAATCGAATACAGAAGAAAAGATCATACTGGCTGCAGAAAAAGTGTTCGTCCGGGATGGCTATGATGGTGCCCGGATGCAGGATATTGCTGATGAAGCGGGGATAAACAAGGCACTTCTGCATTATTATTTCCGGTCAAAAGAGAAATTGTTTGAACAGATCCTGCTACAAAAGATCAAAACGTTCTTACCTAAGATTTTGGTCATTGTTCAGACGGAAATGACAGTCATAGAGAAATTTGAAGCGATTGTAGAAGGTTATCTGCAGATGCTCGCAGCCAATCCCCAGCTACCAATGTTTGTATTGTTCAGTATTTACCGCAACAATTCATTTCTCGACCAGATGCCCAGGGAGGTATTCAACTCTCTACTGGCATTCTTTAAAAAATCCATTAAAAAAGGTGAACTCAAAAAACTGGATCCCGCGCAGTTGCTGCTGTCCATCATGGGAATGTGCATATTCCCTTATGTTGCCAGACCGATTGCCAGTCACATGCTGGGAAAAACAAACGAGGAATACCTCGATTTTTTGAAAAATAGAAAAAAGGAAATTATGCTGATACTGAAGGAACTGGTGAAATGATAAGGATAGGGTTTTAGTCTGATAGCTTTTGTAAAACAAGAAAAGTGAAAGAAACATACAAATTGAACGGATTCATTGCAGCCTTTTTCCTCCTGTTTTCAGGGTATTCTGTAGGCGCTCAGCAGATTCTAACCCTGGAGGAATGTCTGCATCGGGTGAGAATGGCCGCTACTCAAACTCAACAGATCAACGTGACAAAGCAGTCAGCTGACCTTCAGAAGAAGATAATCGCCCGCAATTACTGGCCACAAGTGACCATGGGAGCGAAAGCAACCTGGCAATCGGATGTGACCATGCTACCTATTGACATACCAAATTTTGATATTCCGGTTGTACCTCAGGAACAATATGCTGCAACCGTAGATATCAACCAAATGATTTATGATGGTGGTGTTACTCGTGCACTTACTGAAATTCGGGTTGCAGAATCTGATTTAAAAGTTAATCAGTGGGAGAGTGGTTTGCTTAATGCGGACAACGAGGCTATTGATCTTTATTTCCAGCTTGCTTTGCAGGAAAAATTGAGAATAAATGCAGAGCTGCTTAAAAAGCAATTGGAAGCATCATTGTCTCAGGCTGAGAAGTTGTTAGACGCAGGTATCATTGATATTAATGATGTTCTGCCAATCCGGATTAAGTTGGTCGAGACCAATCAGAAAATACAAGAAGCAGATTCCCATATCCGGTCAACCCGGCAATCATTAAGTGATCTGATGAATATTTCACACGCCGACTTTCAGGTGGCTCCTGAACCAGGGCAATCTGTAATCCATAACAACGTATTTTCTGAGCGACCAGATGTACAATCGCTGGAATCGCAAAATCGCTTGCTGACAGCACAAAACCACTTAAGTGATGCCAAAGTAAAACCTTCTTTAGGGACTTTTGTCAATATAGGATATGGACGACCGGGCCTTAATTTTCTGGCTAATCAAGCGGATTTTTATGCATTAGCCGGGATCAAACTTAATGTACCGGTTGGACATTTAATTACCCGAAAAAAGGAAATGGAAACTCAGGTCAATACATTGGAAATTACTCAAGTACGTCTGATTAAAGAGGGTCTACTAAGAAATTTAAAGATTTCTGAAAATCGATATTTGGAGGAAATTGATAAATTGAAAACCTGGCTGCAAGAAGATGAGAAGATGGTGGATTTACGTACTCAAATGCAATCAATATCCAGATCTAAATGGGAGGGAGGCATCATCACCACGACTGCATATCTTGCAGAAGTAACCGAGTTATCTCTCGCCGAAGAGCGAAAGCAGACCCATCAGATTGCACTAATGCGTGCAGAAGCCCTGCTATTGAATTTGTATGGATTTAAATTATCAATCAAAAATAGGTGCATGAAAACATTCTTGTATTTTTTGACAGGAGGTCTGCTCTTCTGTAGCTCTTGTCAAAATGAAAAAATTAAATTCGATGCCAGTGGTGTTTTTGAAGCCCGGGAGGTGATTGTGTCGGCACAGGCTAATGGACAGCTGGTTGATTTAAATCTTGAAGAAGGACAAGATCTGGTGGTCGATATTTTGGTAGGTAAGATCGACTGTGAGGATATAGTTCTCCAGAAAGCTCAGGTTGAAGCTTCGATTGAAGCTCTGAAATTAAAGCGAGGTGATGCTGCACCTGAGGTCGCGGTGGTCAGGCAACAGGTTGCGGCCCAGAAAGCGCAGATTGCCACCCTCCTGACTCAATATAATGTGCTGGTCAAAGAGAGAGACCGGATTAAAAAGCTTGTTGACCAGGATGCTGCTCCGGTTAAACAATTGGACGATCTGCAGGGTCAGGTGGATATACTGGCTAAACAAAGGGAAGCCGGGGAATCTCAGATTGAAATTTTAAATCAGCAGATGGATACCCAAAAAGATCTGGTGGCCAATAAAAACCGGGCAGTCATGAGTGAAGAAAAACCCATGTTGAGCAGTATTGCCAGGATGGAAAATCAATTGGAAAAATGCAATATTTTAAACCCCATTAACGGCAGGGTACTGGTCAAGTACGTGGAGCAATATGAATACGTCAGTATCGGTAAACCACTATATAAGATTGCTGATCTGAAAGATATGGTGTTACGCGCATATGTGTCTGCTGATCAACTTTCACTTATGCAATTGGGCCAGGAGGTGACTGTTCTGGTGGATAAAAACACCAAAGAATATCAATCATATAAAGGTAAAATTAGCTGGATCTCCGATAAATCGGAATTTACGCCAAAAACAATTCAGACTAAAAATGAGCGGGCAAATTTAGTCTATGCCATAAAAGTAGCTGTCGAAAATGATGGATTTATTCGTGGAGGTATGTACGGTGAAGTGCAAATTTAATAAAGGGTACCTCTATTGACCCCGTTCATGGTAAAAACAATTTTCTTCGAAAATTTATTTAATAATATGCTGCACCATACTTTGTTGATCGCCTGCCCGGCAAGCCGTGGTAGACGGGTCAGTCAGATAGCTACGGCTATCCTCCTTCCTCTAGCCCTGTCTGGCTTGCCTCTTATTAAATTTTTACTCATTCCGAGGTAAATAGAAGTGCCCTATCATGAAAAATAATATCAGTATTGATAGCATCACTAAAAAATACCCCAAAACTGGAGTAACCGCTCTGAAGGATTTCTCCTTAGAAATTAATCACGGAGAATTGTTTGGGATGATCGGACCGGATGGTGCCGGCAAAACTACCTTATTCCGAATATTGACTACCCTTATTCTACCCGATAGCGGTGAAGCTACCGTTGCTGGTTTTGACATCAGGAAGGATTTCTGGAGTATTCGAAGAATTGCCGGATATATGCCTGGGAAATTTTCATTGTATCAGGATCTTACGGTCGATGAAAATCTGCGTTTCTTTGCTACCGTGTTTAAAACTACGGTTGAAGAAAATTATCATTTAATCCGGGATATTTATGTCCAGTTGGAACCATTTAAAGCACGGCGGGCTGGTAAATTATCCGGTGGCATGAAACAAAAACTGGCTTTATGTTGTGCCCTTATACATCAACCCCGGGTGTTATTTTTGGATGAACCTACCACCGGAGTTGATCCGGTATCACGAAAAGAATTTTGGGAGATGCTTATCAAACTCAAGGAGAAAGGCATTACCATCCTGGTATCCACTCCGTACATGGATGAGGCAGCGCGTTGTGATCGTATAGCTTTGATGCAAAGAGGACAAATATTAGATATTGATACGTTCGAAGGTATTTTACGGAAAAATACCCGGCCTACCATGGCAATTAAAGCAGGAAACATGTACAAATTGCTATTGGATTTACGAAAATATCCGGAGACAGAAAAATGCTATTCTTTTGGAGAATACCATCATTTGATTTTGGATGGAAATCCCGATCCTGAAATGCTGATGGCTTATCTGACCGCATCAGGGCATGGGGAAATTGACTGGAAAATGGTGGAATCGGGGATTGAAGATGTATTTATGGACCTGATGGAGAAAGCATCATGATAGACATCTGGAGTATACAGGCTCATGAGCTCACAAAGAAATTTGGTGCATTTACTGCGGTCGACCGTATTTCTTTTAAAGTAAAGCAGGGAGAAATCTTTGGGTTTTTAGGAGCGAATGGTGCAGGTAAAACGACAGCCATCCGGATACTCTGTGGTTTGTTGACGCCTTCATCCGGAAATGCCACGGTAGCCGGATTTGATGTTTATCGGGAAAGGGATAAAATTAAAGCCAGTATCGGTTATATGAGTCAAAAATTCAGCCTGTATCCTAATCTTACGGCAAGAGAAAATATGACATTTTATGCTGGTGTTTACGGTATGAAAAGAAAAGAGATTAAGGATAAGGTCAATTCTTTGATGGAATATCTTGGAGTCACTGAATATGGCGACACAGAGGTAAAGGACCTGCCTCTTGGCTGGAAACAAAAGATTGCCTTTAGTACTGCCATTATTCATGAACCGAAAATTGTATTTCTTGACGAACCTACCGGCGGTGTCGACCCGATTGCCCGGAGGCAGTTTTGGGAGATGATCTATGAAGCCGCCAATCGCGGTATTACCGTATTTGTAACCACGCACTACATGGATGAAGCAGAATATTGTGACCGGGTATCCATTATGGTCGATGGAGCAATTGCTGTGATAGATCAACCCTCGGCACTAAAAGAAAAATTTTCCGTCGATTCAATGGATAGTGTATTTATCCAATTGGCAAGGGGATCCCAAAGAAGAGAATAAAGGGCCCTCTATTAACATCGTTCATGGTAAAAACAATTGTCTTCGAAAATTTATTTACTAATATGCTTCAACTTACTTCGTTGATCGTCAGTCAGATAACTTCGGCTATCTTTCTTCCTCGACCCGACGCTAAAGCTTTGGGCGACGGCGTCCAGCCTTGTTTGGCTTGCATCTTATTAAATTTTTACTCATTCAGAGGTAAATAGAGGGCCCTAAAAATGAAAGTATTTTTCGCATTTATCCGAAAGGAGTTTTGGCATGTATTACGTGATCGGCGAAGCCTGGTGATCCTCCTGGGTATGCCTGTAGTTATGATGTTGATTTTCGGATTTGCCCTGTCTAATGAAGTGAAAAATTCGGCAGTAGCTGTACTGGATTTTGCCGGTGATGAAGTATCCGGTGAGATCCTGCACCGGTTGGAGGCCAGCCGATATTTTGAGGTCACCCACCGGTTGAATCGGTTTGAAGAATTGGAAGATCTGTTTCGGGAAAATAAAGTACGTCTGGGATTGATTTTTCCCCCGGGACTGAAAGCCGATTTGTCAGGAGAAGCCGAAGTTCAGCTGATTGGAAATGCAGTGGATCCCAATTCGACCAATACCTCCATGCAATACCTCCGTGCTATTATTGCTGATTATCAGGAGGAACTGTGGGGAAACAGGGAGCTGCCTTTTCAAATTGATCTTTCGTACCGCATGCTTTACAATCCACAATTTGAAAGCTCTTACAATTTTGTTCCCGGTGTAATGTCTCTTATTTTAATGCTTCTGGGCACTATGATGACTTCGGTTTCAATAGTGCGGGAGAAAGAATTGGGAACTATGGAGGTCCTGCTGGTATCACCCATGAGGCCTGTTTTGGTCATCATCAGTAAAGCAGTTCCTTACCTTGTGTTATGCTTTATTGATGTCTTGATTATTTTACTATTGGCTTATACCGTATTAGACATGCCGTTACGGGGTAACCTGTTCCTATTGCTGGCCATGTCCATATTATTTATTATTACCACCCTGGCTCTGGGTTTATTGATTAGCACCATGGTTGATAGTCAGCAGGTCGCTATGTTTCTTTCGCTGGTCGGATTTTTAATGCCGGCCCTGGTCTTTGGAGGTTTTATGTTTCCTATTGAAAATATGCCGTGGGTTTTGCAAGTGATAAGCAATGCTGTACCGACCCGGTGGTTTTTTGAAATATTGAAGAATATTATGGTTAAAGGTCTGGGTTTTGAATATATTTTTAAACAGGCTATGATCCTGGGAGGGATGACTTTGTTCTTCCTGTTGCTGGCTCTGCAAAAATTTAAAATCAGATTGATGTAATGAGTGGTTTGGGATATTTATTGCAAAAAGAATTTCGTCTGATTTTTCGAAATCCGGCTATACTCCGGATGATTATCGCCATGCCTGTGATACAGTTGATTGTCATACCGTTTGCGGCAGATTATGAAGTAAAAAATATCAATTTTTTTGCGGTGGATCAGGATCAGTCTGTTTATAGCCGTCGTTTGGTACAGAAAATCGACGCTTCAAACTATTTTCAAATGGTCGGTTCGTCCACAGAGGATCAGCTTGCTCTTCAGTCGGTCAATCGATCAGAGACAGATCTGATTCTCACCATTCCTATGGGTTTTGAGAAAGACATGGTCAATGGAGGACATGGAAGGATCTTCCTTGAGGCTGATGCAGTAAATGGAGTCAAAGCAGGTCTGGGTATCAGTTATGCCTCACAAATTGTAAACCAGTTCAATCAGGAAATACGATCTGAATGGATTCCGGAAATGCCCAGGGGTATGCTACCGAGAATTGAGGTGGCAACTGCATCCTGGTATAACCCTCACTACAATTATCATTGGTTTATGGTGCCAGGTATCCTGGCAATTCTGGTGACCATGGTGGGTAGTTTCCTGGCAGCTTTAAATATTGTATCCGAAAAGGAGGCTGGTACCATTGAACAACTGAATGTGACTCCGATTAAAAAAAGTCATTTTATTTTGGGAAAGCTGATTCCCTTTTGGATACTGGGCTTGGTTTCCGTTACCATAGGAGTTATAGTAGGTTTCCTCATCTATGGACTCTGGCCGGCAGGGAGTTTATTAACGATTTTATTCTTTGCCGCCATTTACCTATTGGCAGTATTAGGTATTGGATTACTGATTAGTACGATGGCTGAATCCCAGCAGCAGGCCACTCTGATAGCTTTTTTTATTATGATGGTTTTTATTCTGATGGGTGGGCTTTACACGCCGGTGGAAAGCATGCCCGAATGGGCCCGGTGGGTAGCCCGTTTCAATCCTCCGACGTATTTTATTAAAGGTATCCGTTCGATCTATCTGATGGGCAGTTCGCTATGGGATCTAAGGTCAGATATTATGATTACCATCGGATTCGCTTTCTTTTTTAATTTTTTAGCCATTTTGAATTACCGGAAAACTGTTCAATAATGTAAAGATTGTTTAATTGTTTAACTACTGTCCCCTGCCACGATCGATAGCATCGGGGGATCAAGCTAAAAGTACAAGCCAAAGAAAACATTTTGATTCGCCATTTCATTCCTTTGATGGTGGTGCGAGGGACCAGACCTAAGATGCCCACACCTGACTAATCCCAGATCCTTTTGGTAAATCCTGATTGCTGGCTTCGGCAATCATTCGGATGTGTGAACTTATAATCTGTTGTAATTCAATTATATAGATCAGTTTTAAAACATGGTGATTATATTCATATGTTAAGAAAATGTTAAGAACTATCCATTGCCGGGACATCTTCCAGGGTCAGACCACAGTAAGCTGTAAAACATGCAATTCAATAATTCTTAAAAAAACTAAATCTTAAAAACATGAAAAATATATTCATTCTTACAGTGGCTTTGGTTCTGACAATTGCTCAAAATATCTCTGCCAAAGTAGCTTTCGAAGCACTCGATATGACCTCCAGCTATTGTAACTGGCAGTCTTA
>JBGTCB010000444.1:0-4855 GCA_041748995.1 Saprospiraceae bacterium
GACCTTTTTCAGTCTATCCCTACTAATTAATGATGGATGATCAGGATTTATAAATGCCTCTACTGATGTATCAATTTTAATATTTGGTATAAACATTGCCATGCCAATACTGAAGACTACACCTGTTAGGATTATCATAAAACCATGTTTTATGACTTTTTCAAAAAAAAGATAGGACTTACTTCTTTCCCTTGGATTGATTTGTCTCATTTCCAACAATTTTTATTTTTGAACATTTTCCAAAGGAACGACACATAGCCACACTACCCTTTGCTCAAAAGTTCAAATCTATGACTAAGAAGGCCAGTATAATGAGCCAGTATAATTCTGGAAAACCCATATCAATCAGGTCTTTACTCTCTACACACACTGGAAAATGGACATAACTGAATGTTTTCATTCGTTCCTGGGCAGGCCCATTGATTCCGGACAGGAGAGGAGGAGTTCCATATTGCCATTGATTTTACAAGGGGAAACCTCTGGAAAGGTGGGTCAGACTAAATCGGAATAGGGGGGTCAATACATCGGAATATACAAGCAGAAGCTGTTGGTGAATAGGAAGGGCAGCTGGTGAGAGAATACGTAAAAAGATATGGACTATCTTGCATCGTTACATCATAAAGGCCCTATGATCAAGCTGGTCATTGTAAGCTCAAAAAATTAGGTATTGTATCCAATATTAGGAGAAGTTCGTCGAGTTATTTAGGTCTCTGTAACCTCTTGTTGTCCTTTTGGCCACCGGTATTTGCTATTTAACCTATTCGAATGAATTCCTTAGAGCGATTACATTCCTAATCATCATAACAAAGTCAATTGAAAGAATCATCTTCACCCATCAATTAAGAAATTCGATTTCTATATGACTGTGGTGATTCACCAAATTTTTCTTTAAAGGCCCTGCTGAAATGAGAGCTGTCTTCAAAACCACAAATAAAGGCTATCTGGGTAATGTTTGAGCTTTCATTATGTAATAGCATAGCTGCATGTTCCAGACGCTTATTCATTATCCATTTTCCAGGAGTGGTATTATAGTATTTTTTAAAATCCCTTTTAAAAGTGGATAATGAACGGTGACACATATTAGCCAATTTTTCTAATGGTATATTATAACAATAATTCGCTTCCATAATATTGGATAGTGAGGGAGTACTGCTCTCAGAGAGTTCAAGAAAGTAATCTGTTATTTGGGAATTCTGCTCGTTTGAAAGGATGCTAAAAAGTAATTCTTTAAATTTTAACTCCAATAACGATGGGAATGGTCTCTCTTGCCCTTCAAAATAGTGGAGGATAGTATGAAAATAGGAACTTAATAAAGATGTATTGCTAATTCTCACAGCTTGGGATTTTACAGAGTCCTTATTTTTTGACAAAGGAATTTTTCCCTTAATTTCGTTAACTGTTCCTCTGATAAAATCGTCTGTTAAGAAGAAGCCTAGCATACAAAAATCTTCATTAAAAAACTGTCTGATAAAGGCTCCTCCTTTTTTGACATATACGGTATCACCTTTAGTCGCAGTAATTGTACTATGCAGAGTCCTCCAGGTTTTTTTTCCACTCAGAACGTGGATAATGTAATCATTCTGTGTCCAAACTCCAAATTCTTCCTCGGTAATGGGGCAGGTATATTCAACGAATAATAAATCTTTAAGTTGAAACTTGTTAAACTGAAGATCATCCCTTATTATCTCATAAAAATTTACCATTACGTATCTATAATTACGACTTAAAGCAATAATATGAGTTTACTTCTCCGTCAGCAATACTACTAAGATTGCCTTTAAATTCCAAATATACTGCGAGCCAATTTCGCCATGCACCATGGCCATCAGTAGCACTTATACCTGGTTCCGTGACATCATTCCTGGTCCATCAATGCAGACAATATTCATCGCATCTCCAATTGCGGATGGCTGAAGAATGTGTTGTATGGTCACCGACATCATTGAAAAGTATCTGAAATCGTACTCAGGTAAAGCGCAAGGCATAGCCAAAGCTATGGTGAGTATAAAGCTTCTTTAGAGATAAGTATGGTAAGGAGCCAATCAGTGCGACTACTGTCGCTAACATAATAAAAAGGCTATGACCTGCTCAGGAGTTTTCCCCGAAAAAGCGGGATTGTGTGTTTGGCATACTCTTCAGAGTTGGGTGTCTGCTCAGATTCACTAACTTGAAACACCTGGTTTATGTTGGAATTTCACCGGAGTTCACCAAAATAAGGTCAACCATAAAACAATAGGAATGATACGAATAAGACCTTACCTAAATAATCTCTCAGGGGTCCGGTACCTGACATATCCCTGCAATTCTAGTGCTCTACTGCGTAAAAATGCATCTTCTTCCTTCAACATTTGGTAAGATACCATTTCAAGGGAGTGGGGTGAATCGGAAAGGAGAACTATATGATAATTATCTTCTTCTATAACCCAGAACCTGGCTGTTCCAAAAGGTATGAATTTATCAAACAGAACAAAGGTTCCTGAATCAAATCTGACAGTCAGCCACCACTGATGCCCGTCTTCCCACAATATCCCTTTCCCATCCCTTTCAGCCTCGACGTAAAGCGAGATCATTTCATTGATCCCATCGTAATTAATATCGATAATGAGGGAATCAACCAAAAAAGAACTCTCTGGCAGGCTATCGGTGCGAGAATAGATCTTTTCCTCTTCAGCTCCTTTCTCATTTTTCACATTATTTTCATTAACAGGCTGATTGTTACTATCCTTTTTATTAAAAGAGCAACTACATACAACCATCAGGCTTAAAAAGACCGTTATAATACAACTTAAGCGTTTATTCCTTCCTTTCATTGATTTTAATTTGAATAATATATAAAATATAAATAACAGAGGATAACTAAAAATAGTGCACAGGGTTTTACGCTTAATATCAATACATTAGCAACTTTACCTTTTTATATTTTTAAAATCTGAAACGAAATTTACAACTCTTTAAGTTTATAATAAAAGCGTCATTAACGTTGACTGTTTGCCTCTAGACGCTCGTGTGTGTTATTGATTGGGTTCAGTGCCCATTATTCAACACTTGTTCAACCGTCTTCGGTGTTCATGTCCCCAAAAAAAATGCCCGGTAAGTTTCTACCGGGCATCCATTCTGTATGGTCAATTTGGTGACTATTTAGCCTGAATTTCTCTTAGTGTGTTATAAAACATGCAGACTACAGTGGTACCATCGCGATATTGGTATTATTAGGATAAGATGACATCATGAACGCTTTGGTGCCGTTCTGATAACCTTGTTTGGTGACTGTAATGTCACACATTCCCGTTGGTAGATTTGGAAAAGTTGCTTTACCATTACTTCCGGTAGTACCGGTAAAAGTTTGTCCACTTTTAACCAGAGTCACTGAAGCTCCGGGGACAGCAGTATAATTACCAGAATTCCACATGCCGGTGTAAGCAGTCACGGTCAGAGTGGCACCTTGAGCAGGCTGGGTTGTTTGCCCACATACTTTGGTTACCTTTGCCTGAATAATTTTGGTATTATTTTTATAATTTGATTCGTGAATATCCTGATCGGGATTGACAACCGCTTTAAGGGTTACACCCTTACCGGTTTGTGGGATGACTACATTATTAAACCATACCGGTTGACCATAGTTAGAATTTGGTCCGATTCCTCCATCCAGATATCCAACATAAGATGAAGGCTGTTCACCTTGTTGACTCACGTATAGGATTACCGGAATTTTAACTTTGACAGCCACCATTTGAGAATTGGTAATGTTGACTCTTACTTTACTCAGATTGCCTTTACAAAGCCCACCGGGGGTAGCAATCTGCGAAATCTGTAAATCAGGAAGCAGTGCGTAGGAACCGGAACTATTCAGGTCGACGGAATCGCTACTGGTGAAAGACATTGCTGCCATAGAAATTAAAATCAGACTAAGGAAAATTGAAAATAATTTTAAAGTTTTCATGATTGATAATTTGGAGTTAAAAAAATTGATTGAATATTATTTGTTTATAATAACTCAAAGATCATATCCTCTGGTCGTGCAGAAATCACGGATATCAATGAAAATAAAAATTCATGGATTTCCGTGAACAAATTTACTATCAACTAGGGTTTTTAGATGGATGGATGTTGTTATCAAATCGAAAAAGTGCAGAACTTAATCAATAGGTGTCTATTTATGACTGCTATTGCATCCTTCATGAAAAGCTTTGGATATTGATTGGATCACTGGTTGGAAATGCCTACGAACGCAGCCGAAAGAGTCTGGATCCTAATCGGGCAACTGATCAGTCAGGTAGTGACGACCCGGTAGCTTCTGTCATCCCGCCGCTTCAGAAAGCGCGACGATTTACGGTTTCAGCTTCAACCCGTGTATTTCAACAACCTCCCTGGAGCGGACATGGATCAGAGAAGCGGACAACAGCCTCCTATTTAACACTAATTGGGTAAGTCATTGATGATACCGTGATTTCATTGTGGTCGAGAAATCTGCAAGAACGCGAAGGGTTCCAATGTTTATTGACTGCATCATGAACAATTTAATACGACCCAATCGGGGTCGTATGTTTTGATAAAACCCAGGTTCTACAAAGATTCCATCCCTGCGGGAGGCTAAAAACCTCATTTGAATAATAAGCTTTTTTATTTTTATAAACGAACAAAGAATTAGTCATAGGATAAAAAAACCCGGTCACAAATCTGTGACCGGGATCGAAAGTTAAATTTTAGGATAATAGATTTCTACTAGTTCATTGTCATCCCGATATTTTTCTTGGCATTATAGGTGGGCATCATATATGATTGGGTGACCGTTTGATATCCCTGTTTTTCCACTTTAATGCTGACCGAACCCTTGGGAATGGACGGGAAGGTGTAT
>JBGTCB010000445.1:0-6488 GCA_041748995.1 Saprospiraceae bacterium
TTTTCGAGCACGCGAAAAGTGCCCTCTTTAGGGGATGGTGTTTTGGTACTGTGGTGTTTTGGTGTTCTGGTATTTTGGTTTATGCTTGAATTGTTATTGTTGAACTGTTGAACTGTAATTGTTGAATTGTTCCTTCCGAAGGAACAGGATGCATGAGTGGTTTCTTCTAGCACGCTGGAGTCCCCTCTTAGGGCCCTCTTAGGGATTAGGGTATTTTGGTATTTTGGTATTCTGGTATTTTGAAATTAAAAGCAATTAGGGCCGTCATCTGCTGTAGTGCCGTAAGTACGGAAATATCGGGTACCATTCAGGTAGGTCTTGTTGTCTTCCAGCGAAAGGGCATATTCATAGACTTGTCCGTTATTAAAATTTAATTGTAAAATATCCTGCCCCTGAGCATTAACTATCACTCTCCAGGTTCCGGATCCCTGTCCGCTGTTATTAGAATGACCAAATGCTCCACCGGTGTCAATAGACATTGAACTTGAGCTTGAATGATTGAAAAAACCCTGGGCACAAAGATCAATGACCTCTTTATCACTAAATCCTCCACCAGTGGTATAGCCACCATAACTTCCGGTCGAGGAGCTATAAGTGTGCCTGTAGGTTAACCGGGCATTTTTCAGCAAATCTCCCCAGCCACTGGTGGATTCCCGCACTTCGATTTTGGCAAATTGCACACTTCGGGCAACTTCGCGGGCAAGGTTTTGATGCAGATCCGTAAATTGTTCTGTCGTCGTCATGGCAATGATGGTTAATCCGGTTCCATAGGGGTTTATTAATCCGACAGCATATGCCTTCGCTCCCTGATATCCGACGGTCCCCTGGTAGGAAGCTTCGATCCCGGTAGACGAAAAGTTCTGAATATCTCCATCCAGCATTAGGGAAGTGCCCTCGTTATCTGCAACTCCCTGAGAGGCCTCCAGTTTCAGTTGTTCCAGATCCTTTGTTTGGTGGGGCATGATTAAAATTAAGCCGGGATCGGTATGGGATCCCATTACATAACCGGATTCATTTTCCTGTCCTATCCAACCGGATGGAATGGTAAGTGAAATACCCAGATTGGGAAAATCTTTCTGTCCGGAGTCCTGACTTTGTAACAGAACTGGTAAAACCATCAGGGTAAATAATATAGTTTTCATGATCTATTTTTTTATCCAAAAATAGCGCAGTAATACTCTCCGGGCATCACGAAATAGGGTGAATTTTTCAATTCACGGTATTCTGGTAGAAGATTCCTTAGGGGAGTGCTCTTTGTTATGGGATCATACGCTGGCTAATGGAACTCCATTCTCTTCAATTGGTCCACCGCATAATCAACCGCCCTGGCTGTTAGTGCCATATAGGTCATCGATGGATTCACACATGAAGCACTAGTCATACATGAGCCATCCGTGATGAACAAATTCTTTACATCATGGCATTGGTTCCATTGATTCAGGACAGAAGTCCGGGCATCCCGACCCATCCTTGCCGTCCCCATTTCATGAATTCCGAAACCCGGATAATCCACACCATCGTAGATTTCCACATTCGTACCACCACTTGTCTCCAACATTTCTGCCGCCTGGTTTTTAAAATCTTCTCGCATAATCCGCTCGTTTTCCCGGTGCAGGCAATGAATGTTTAAAGTTGGAAGTCCATGAATATCCCGTTTATCTTGGTTTAACGTAACGTAGTTATCCGCATAAGGTAATACCTCACCAAAACCTCCGATTCGCATCTGCCAGGGACCCGGTTTATTAAGAGTATTCTTAAAGTCCTCACCGATTCCCGGCAAATTTTCACCTCGCTCTGGCCCGGAACGGTTTGCACTTCCCTGATAGGCATATCCCCGAATGAAATCCGGATGTCGATCGGTTACATTACGAAAACGGGGAATGTAAATGCCATTTGGACGACCCCCAAAGTAATATTGATCTTCAAACCCCTCGAAAGTAGCGATGGCTCCGGCCCGGTATTGATGATCCATGAGATATTTTCCCAGAGATCCACTGCTATTTGCCAGTCCGTTCGGAAACTCTTCATTCGCTGAGTTCAACAGGAGCCAGGTACTATTTAAGGTTGAGGCACAAAGAAAGATAACCGGAGCGCTGTAAATTGTTTCCTGACCGGTGATTGAATTGATAACCCTAACCCCGCTTACTTTGCGCAAATCGTTATCAAAAATCAATTGCACAGCGACGGAATCAGTCATCAGGGTCAGATTTCCGGTTTTTTGCGCCGCTGGGAGGGTGGAACTTTGACTACTGAAAAAAGCTCCATACGGACATCCCCGGTAACAAAGATTCCGACGCTGACACTGACCTCGGCCATTATGAGGAACCGTCAGATTGGCCACCCGTCCGATCGTCATGTGTCTCCCGGGAAACTTTGTCTCAATTGCCCCCTTCACATGTTTTTCCACACAATTCATGTCGAACGGTGGTAGAAATTCACCATCAGGAAGATGAGCGATACCTTCTGACTGGCCACTGATTCCAACAAATTTCTCGACATAACTGTACCAGGGAGCAATGTCTCGATAACGCACAGGCCAATCAATTTCAATTCCGTCCCTCATATTCGCTTCAAAGTCAAGATCACTCCACCTGTAGCATTGCCTTCCCCACATAATGGATCGTCCTCCTTCATGGTACCCCCGGATCCAGCGATATTCGGGTCCATCAGCCACCGATGTATAGGGTTGCTCATTATCCTTCACCCACAGATGGCGTGTTCCTTCATTAAAAGCATATACCGTGCTTTGAATGGGAAATTCTACTCTGTCTCTCCGGGTGATCTTGCCATGGTGCTCGAATTCCCAGGGAGGTGTTGCGGCTGTCTGGTAACCTCCGACATGATCAAGTTTACGTCCCCGTTCAAGCACCAGAGTCTTCAATCCTTTTTCACAGAGTTCTTTTGCTGCCCAGCCTCCGCTGATTCCTGATCCGACAACAATTGCCTCAAATTCATTTGCCCTGGCCATGTTTTATTGATTCAGATTAAAGGATTTTTATCCAACCACATTGTCATCAACATAAGCAAGGGCCTCCGCATCAACTTCGATGCATCCCCTGTATTCTCCCGGGATCGAATGATAGTTCAGTTGATTTTTTCTGACCACTTCCATAGTATAATATCCCTGTAAAGTCAATGATTTGATTTGCCGGTAGGTCCAATGTACCCGAGAGTCCGCACCTTCAAATGCCTCCTGATCTATCTTTGAAATGTAATTCAATAGCTCCGGATCGGAGGCACGCGACCACGAGGTACCGGTCCTGACCTTGAAGTCATTTTCCATTGATCCGACTCCAGTTCGAAATTGATCCTGCTCTTCAATTGACAGACAATCCCGAACAATGATATCAATGAACTCCGGGACGTGCACGTCAGAAGCACCCGGACTATCCGGACCAGGGGGAAGGATGATATCCGCTATCTGTCCGACCTGCAGTGCTTCATCAACACTAAGGAAAGAAGGTTTCCACCCGATGTTGCCGGTGGGCTTGCAACTATGCAATAAACTTAGAGAAATGGGCAAGCCGGCAATTCCTGCAGTAAACCCGGTGATCTTTAGTGCATTTCTTCTATCCAAAGTTTCTAATTATTTTCAATAAATGCAGTTCGGCCCCGTAGACCTAAATAGCATCTGGTCCCCGTTCATTGGTCCTTATGCGTATGCATTCTTCCAGGGGTGTAATAAATATCTTACCGTCTCCGATTTTACCATTATCTGTCACATCATGTCCGTCCCGTGAGCTGGCTGCAGCAATAATTGTATTTACAGTCACGTCAACGAAACTATCATTAACGGCAATTTCTAATTTTACCTTGGGTACCAGACTGGGCACTACCTTTTTACCACGATAGATAGATTCACTCTTCTGTCTTCCGTGACCAGACACCCGGCTGACGGTAATGCGGGTAATTTCTGCTTCGATCAGGGCTTCTCTTACCTGATCCAGTTGCGATTCGCGAATAATTGCAGTAACTAGTTTCATTGGATAATCAAATTAATTTGGGTTAAGCATTCCATAGCCACTTTCTCCATGGTAGGCACTGTCCAGGCCCTGCATTTCCTTTTCCGGAGCTGCTCTGAATTTCACTATCTTATTGACTACCCAGAGAAGCACCAACGTTCCAACTCCCGCGTAAACTAAAGCTATCAATACGGCTAATACCTGAACACCAAGCTGTTGCATGATGCCCCAGGATCCTCCGGCAGCAGCTGCAGCATCCTGCATCCAGCTCTCCCTGATAAAAAAAGTCAGTAAAATAGCACCGACAATGCCACCTACTCCATGGATGCCAAATGCATCCAGACTATCATCGTAACCTAACCTGTTCTTTACCAATATTCCGCCATAACAAAACATGGATCCCAGAATGCCTAACATCATAGCGCCAAAGGGTTGAACTACTCCAGCAGCTGGAGTCACGGCAACCAAACCGGCGAGTACACCGGAAATTAAACCCAGGGCAGTAGCCTTTCCCTGATGCAAACCTTCGATCAGGATCCAGCTCAAGGCTCCCGCCGCGGCAGCAACCTGGGTGGCCGTTAAAGCCTGAGCAGTCAACAGACTGCTGGAGACCGAACTACCAGCATTAAATCCAAACCAACCCACCCATAACAATCCTCCTCCGATCATTGTCATAACCAGATTACTGGGTGGCATATTTGTTTTGGGATAACCTCTTCTCGCTCCAATGAAAATAGCGGCTACCAGTCCACTGATCCCCGCTGAGATATGCACTACTGTACCTCCGGCAAAGTCAATCGCACCATTTGCTCCCAGATTAAAAAGGAATCCGTCTTCAGCCCAAACCCAATGACATAGAGGGTTATAGATGAAAATACCCCATAAGGCGATAAAAATGCAGTAGGCTTTAAAATTTACTCTTTCCGCAAAAGCTCCGGCAATCAGGGCAGGAGTGATAATCGCAAATTTAGCCTGAAACATACTGAAGACATATTCCGGAACCCCTGCCTCCAGGATGGATTCATCGATACCTTTCAGAAATATAAAATCGCTATTCCAACCAAACCATCCACCCAAAACATTCGGACCAAAACACATAGAGTATCCTACTATAATCCAGAGGATCGTCATAATTCCCATAGCAGAAAAGCTGTGCATCATAGTACCAAGTACATTTTTCGTGCGTACCAATCCACCATAAAACATGGCTAACCCAGGCACCATTAACAGCACCAGTGCTGTCGAGACCAGCATCCAGGCAGTTGCTCCGGTATCCACTACAGGAGAATCTTGTGAGGCGCCAAACAATGGCATACAACAGAAGACAAAGAGGCCAAATAGCGAAAATTTTCTCAAATATGGATTTGTCATAGTTTAAGTTTCCGTTTTTTGCTTGAATTGATATTCGCAGTTCATCGGGATGCTGCGGCAGTATGAAAGGTTTCAAATATAGAATAATTACATATAACTAGGTATCCTTCTCCGAAATGTTCACCGGACGATTTATGGACTTATCTTTGTCCTTTTTAGGATATGTTATTTACTGATTATTTTATTTCTGATTCGATAAAGAAAAACCTGAGTTATGCCGGCTACCGACGGCCCACCGATATTCAGTTTAAAGCAATACCATCCATCCTCAAGGGTGAAGATGTCCTGGCAATTGCCCAGACAGGTACAGGTAAAACTGCTGCTTTTGTGATCCCGGTTTTGCATTTGATTGCGACTCAGCCGAGAAGAAATGTGAAGGGACGATCACCCCGCTGCCTGGTCATGGTACCAACTCATGAGCTGGCGACTCAGGTAGCAGGAGTCTTCGAGACTTTAGGCCGGAATATGCGAATCTCCATTCTGGCACTTTATGGCGGTGTGGAACAAGACGCGCAAATTGAGATGTTAAACAGGGGGGTGGATGTCCTGGTGGCTACACCGGGTCGGATGTTTGATCTGAGGGCACAGAATGTGTTGGATCTTGATTTTGTCGAGATTTTGATTCTGGATGAAGCAGATCATATGCTTGATCTGGGCTTCATCCGGGATATCCGTGATCTGATGCGCTATTTACCAAAAAGAAGACAAACACTATTTTTCTCTGCCACCATTGATGACGCGATAAAGAAAATCGCCTATTCACTGGTACATAAGCCTATCCGCATTCAGATATCTCCGAAAGATCCGGTGTCGAAAAACGTCGAACACTGTGTCTTTTTTACATCGCAGGATGAAAAGAGGTTTTACCTGGAAAAATTAATCCGACAACACTCGGAAAAGAAGATTCTGGTCTTTGTTCGGACAAAAGTCAGGGCAGAGAGGATAGCAAAGGCCATGGAACGGGTTCAAATCAAGACGATCACGATGCATGGTGGGCTCGATCAAAAGCTGCGCACCGAAGCCATGGATCATTTTAAGAGAGGGACAGTTCGAATAATGATCGCTACAGATATAAGTGGACGAGGTGTGGATATCCCCGAAGTAGCCCTGGTGGTTAATTACGATCTGCCGGAGCAGGTCGAATACTATGTGCAC
>JBGTCB010000446.1:0-13755 GCA_041748995.1 Saprospiraceae bacterium
GCCATGGAAGCAGGAGACTTTTATGCCACCACTGGTGTGATACTTTCCAGAATTGAATTCGAAAATAATCAACTCGACATTGAGGTTGATCCGGCTTTTGACACCCAATATGAAATAAGTTTTATCGGGTGTACCCGGGAAGACAAGCAAGTCCGTGTTCTCCATCAGGTTTCCGGTGAAAAAGCTTCATTTAATTTGTCAAACAACCTCCTTTTTGTCAGGATTAAGGTGGTCTCTGACCGGCAGCATCCCAATCCTGTAGAGGAACTTAACTTTGAAATGGCATGGACACAACCGTTTCAATTTGAGGATCTTTAGGGGAAGGATGAGTCATCACTGATCTCTGTATTTGGAGGGTAATCAAATTTTACCATCAACCTGTAAAGGATGGCTCTCATCGTTTGACCCCGGATTATGCATTGGGTTTCGTAGTGAGAGGTAAAAATGCAATAAAGAAGGGTGCTCCAAGGGCTTTTTGACTCGCAGACATGGTCACCATCATGGTGAGAATCAAAAAGGGCTTATGTGCCCGTATTTGCAGCAGTTTTACCTCGTAATAGATAATCTAATGCATAATCCGGGTTGAAGAAAAATTATCTTTCAATAGTTTCCAGTCCTTTTTCATTTTGTTTTGCCAGAGTCCAGTCGTCCGTCTGAATGGTTTGTAACCAGACTCCTCCAGACTTTCGAAAAATCTGGATGTGCAAGCCAAAAAGTTCTTCAAAGGCTTGTTCAAGTTCTCTAACCGTCATATCAGGAAGGATTTCAATACCTCCTTCTGTCTGACGTACTCTTAGGTCCGATAATTTATGATCGGGGGCATATTCCATACCCTTTTCTGAACCTTCATGTTCATCATGTCGTGTCTGATAGAACACCATTTTTAAACCGCGGAATAGTTGATGGAATTCTTCCTGAATACTTTTGATACTCCTTGAATCCTGAATATTCATAACTAAAGATTTTAAAAACTTTGGCAATATTTTGTTTCTCTCTGATTAACCAAATATTCGACGTTTTAATTGTAGGGCACCTCTAAAAACCTCTGAAATTAGGCAAATTCAAAAAGAACCAAGCGAAACGAGGCATCGCGAAGGAGCCTAGCTGGAGCTAAGTGACTGAGGGATAACGAAGTGTCGCGCAGGTTATTTTTGAATAGCTTATTGTAAATAAGCGATTGACAATTGAACGGGGTTTTTAGGGGTGCCTGAATATAATCTGATAAAAGTCATTCTGATAAATGACCCTCATCGCCAACAACAACAGGGTTGACAAATATCATAATGCGCCCTAACTGTCCTCACCCTTTTTGGATCCGGAAGCAGCTTAATTTTATAGTTTTAAAGTAAACACAGTCATGAAAAGTTTAACCCGGATTATGCATTGGGTTTTCGTAGTGAGAGGTAAAAATGCAAATAAAGACGGGTGCTCCAAGCACTTTTTGACTCGCAGACATGGTCATCATCATGGTGAGAATCAAAAAGGGCTTATGTGCCCGTATTTGCAGCAGTTTTACCTCATAATAGATAATCTGATGCATAATCCGGGTTTAATGTATTTGTTGTTGACTTTGTTATTTGTGAACGGGCCGGGCTGGTTGCAGGCGCAGTCTATTATCAGCCGGGAAATGGATAAGGTTGCAGAAAAGTACACGAATAAACACCGGAATCGCGGCCTGGTGGTAGGCATTATCAGTGGTAAAGATCTGCAGGTGAAGGGTTATGGTTATCTAAGCACTACACAGGATTTCATTCCCGATGAACACACAATTTTCGAAATCGGCTCTATGACCGGGGTATTTACAACAACCCTTCTGATGCTTGAGACCCAAAAGGGAACTATTCGTCTGGATGAACCGATTCATGGCTTTTTGCCTTCTGACATTTATATGCCGGCTTATCAGCCATTTGTTTGTCACATCGACGATCAGCAGACGATGACTGCCAGTGGTCATGACCACGTACGGATGATCTGTGAACCGGATCCCATGCAATTACCGGTCAGTGTATCATTTTGTGATCTGGCTTCCCATACCTCCGGATTACCTAATACGCCAAAAGGTTTGTATTCCTGGAATCCTTTGAAATGGGCTGGAAAAAATAGTAAAGACCCTTATCATGATTTTTCCCGGGAGCAATTATATGACAATCTGTATAAGTACGTATTGGGATTACCTCCCGGTTCATTTTATCAGTATTCAGATGCCGGATTGGCGTTGTTGGGTAATATTCTTGCAGACTATAATAAAGTGTCTTATGACGAACTTTTGCAGGTCAATGTACTGGATCAATTGCACATGTATGATACCGACACAAAAATAGCTCCCAAAGATGCAATCCGATTTGCCATCGGACATACTCGAAAGGGTAAGGTTACCGAGCATTGGCATCATGAGGGTATGGCTCCCGCTATCGGATTGAGGTCAACAGCAGGGGATCTTTTGCGATTCCTCCAGGCAAATCTTCAAATTGAAGAGGACGCGCTAAGTCAGGCTTTTGCCCAGGTACAACAACCCCGCATCGATGTGCCAAAACATAAAGACGGAAAAGAAACTATGGGTGCTTATGGATGGTTTGTGAGCATTCTTTCTGAAGATTCCAACCTTCCGGTCACCTGGATTAATGGTGGTACCGGTGGATTTCGATCTTTTATGGCATTAAACCACGACCGGAATATTGCTATTGTTATTTTATCCAATAGTGCCAATCCGGTTGACAAAATCGGCTTTGAACTAATCGAACATTTAGTTAAAAGAAGTGATCTTAAATTAGTATACCATGATGCTTTATGAGTAAATCCATTGACTTAAAATCTGAATGAAATAAATCACCAGAAAATGGTAACGACAACTAATAAAACAATCGTCATTTACGGTAAGAAGAATTCCATTACGGCTAATCTGAAATACCAGCTGGAAAAAGAAATTATCCGTCTGGAGTTGGAAATCCCTCTGCTGGAAATAGACGATCCTGCTGTTTTTATCCGGGAAGGGATCACTCAGTTGCCCTGTGTACGAGTAAATAGCCGGATTTTCGTTTTTACCGAAAGTCAGGATCTTAACCAATTTATTAAAAGTATCATCAACGAAGCTATGACCAAATCCACCAGTTACATCACTCGGGTGCTGGTACCGGTTGATTTTTCGGACTATTCCCGGAATTCATTTTATCAAGGCTACAAAATCGCCAGAAAATTAAATGCCAGTCTGACTGTTGTGCATATATATGCACCGGTGGTGGTTCCGGCAGAAGGTGTCTTGTATGTTGATCCGGAACTTCAAAAGGATGTCCGGGTTCGCTTTGATTATTTTGGGGATGAACTCGAAAAATCACTGACCGATAGTGACCATGAGGCGATCCCCATCGAAAGAATCTTCCGAACAGGCATGGTCACCAGCGAATTGCAGAACCTGGTAAAGGAGACTCCGGGACCTATGATTGTACTCAGCACTTCTGGCACCGGTGGAAAAATTAAAGAGATTTTGGGATCGGTATCACTTTGGGTGGTTAAACATGCTTCATGTCCGATTCTCCTGATACCTCCGGAAAGCCGGGATTTAAATTTTGATAGAATTTTATTCGCCTGTGATCATTTTGGTCTTCATGAGGACGCCATTGCTGCAATAAGGTATTTTGCAGCCAGTCCGGATGCGGTGATCGATGTGGTTCATGTATTTGAGGAAGGAAAAGAATTTGTGCAAAAGGAGAAAGTCATACAAGACAATAAGGATAAACGTATTCGGGAGTTGATTCTTTTTGATGATGATTTTCCCGGCACCATTCAAAGTTATCTGAATGAGCATGATATTGATCTGCTTGTCATGGAGCGCAAAGACCGTGGATTTTGGAAGGGATTATTTCACACCAGCATGACACGTAAAATGGCTGTGTATAGCACAGTTCCGATGTTAGTGCTGCACGAAGAGCAAATTAAATTATTCAGGTAGATCTTTTGCGAATCAACCTGGTGGGATGATTCATTTTTTAAGGTGACATTTGATTCAGAGCCATATAGGGTCGGGCATATTTCGGAGTCGATACTTATTTTATCTTTTTCATATCTGGTATTCTTTAACTCTTAATTTAATTAAATTTAATTACATAATCAACTCAATATGAAAATATTCTGTCCCATAGATTTTTCTGAGGCTTCGCTGAATGCCTTGAAATATGCAATTAAATTAGGAGAATCACTTAGTGGATCAGTGGTTGAAATTTCGCATTGTCTTACGGAAACAACGAGTCTTGAGAATCGGATAGAAGCTGATCAAACTGCCGATGATGCGATCAGATCGCAGCTGGTTGCATTGGAAAGGTTATATGTCGGAGGTCATAAGGTTGCCATTGAAACCAGCTTATTGAAGGGCCATCCGCTTGATGTGCTACCTGGATATATTAAGGAGATGAAACATGATTTTATCGTGGTGGGTACAAAAGGCTTAACGGCAGTGAGAGATCTCACGGTGGGTAGTTTTACCGAGGAATTAATTTTTTCACTGGACACTCCGATATTAGTCATTCCAAAGGATTATCAGTTTCGTCAAATTGCTGATATGGTTCTGGGCATTGATGATCAGCTTTTTGATGATCAGAAAGTACTGAAACCGCTCGTCAGACTGTCAAAAAGTTTCGATACAAATCTACATATTGTTCATGTACGAAAACCGGAAGAAACTCCAATAGATTACCTTCATAGCCTGGATGGCTATCTGGACCATGCAGACTATATGTTCCATTCTATTCCGGTTCTCGATAATATTACAGATACCCTGGATCATTTTTGCTCGGAACATTCCATCGATCTATTGTGTATGGTCCATAGGGACCGTGGATGGATGATCAATATTTTCCATCACAGTAAAGTCAAGGAAAAACTTTTTCATCTTAAAATTCCACTGCTTGTTTTGCAGGCATGATCAAAGAATATATCAGGAATCCAGCCATCGGGGCAGGAAAGAGATAGGTATCCGAATACACTTTTTATTTTGACATATTAAGGAAAATTGAGGCATCTGAGGGCATTGATCATAATCATATTCTTCGGTGATTCCGATCACTGTTTTTTAGCTAACTTTTATGTATTCTTGTATATAAAGAAAATTTAATCGAGTATTCATTAAAGATGTAGATCTAAAGAGTCGATTATATTTTTGAATTATTTTATCTCACAATTAAAAACCATAAATTATGTCACTGATAAAATGGAGAGATCGTACCCTACCCACCGCTAATACTTTTTTTGACAACTTTTTCAGAGATGATGATGGTTTTTTACCAACTGTTTTTCGGGACAGGACAGTGCCTGCTGTGAATGTGTCAGAAGATGAAAAATTATTCAAAGTAGAACTGGCTGCTCCTGGTATGACCCGGGAAGATTTTCATGTGGAAGTTGAAAGAAACATGTTAATCATTAGATCTGAGAAAGAAGAAAAAAAAGAAGAAGAGGAAAAAAACTGGACCAAGAAGGAATATAATTATACCTCCTTTGAAAGGTCTTTCTGGATGCCGGAAAATGTATTGGCTGATAAAGTTTCCGCAGCTTACAAAGATGGTATCCTGACCATTACCCTCCCTAAAAAAGAAGTGGAAGTCAAGCAAACCAAAGCTATTGAAGTAAAGTAGGTTTCGTTTAGCAATAATAGCAAGAAGTACACAGATTAAATTGTCATGTTAAAGGGCACCTCTAAAAACCTCTGAAATTAGGCAAATTCAAAAAGAAGCAAGCGAGACGAGGCATCGCGAAGGAGCCTAGCTGGAGCTAAGTGACTGAGGGATAACGAACTATCGCGCAGGTTATTTTTGAATAGCTTATATTAGATAAGCGGTTGACAATTGAACGAGGTTTGTAGGGGTGCCCTGGAGTAATGTAGGTTTTCGTTTGGCGCATCTACGAGTGGAAGAATGAGTGGAAGGATTCGAGATGCGCCAATTTTTATTATTAGCATCAAAAAATATGAGACTGGTAAATGACGTCATGGATGCTTTTCCTATTTCGATTGAACAGGATTCGTCCCTGATCGATTCCTTTAAGATTTTTCGAAAAAATCACCTTAGTCATTTACTTGTGGTAGATCACGGCGTCCTGGTGGGTGTTATTTCCAAGGAAGACCTCTTGAATAAAATGGTGGAATTAGCACATGATACGACAGGAAAAAATTATAATGAAATTATTTTGCAGACAACACCGGTGAGCAGTATAATGTCATCCGGATTGATCACTGCCAGTCCAGACGATTTATTGACAGACACGGTTGATAAAATGTTAAATGCTGGTGTACATTGTATACCGGTGGTCAATGAAGATTCTCAACCGGTTGGTATTTTGACACCCATTGATTTTTTGAAGACTTACAGTGCGGGATTTGAAAATGTTGGTTGAATGATTTCCTGAAGCAATGATTTTTGAGACCCGGTTTTCTTTTTCACAACAGATTTAACCGAACGTGCTCATTTTTTGAACATGCAGCTAGGTTGTTCCCCCAACTAGTGCTGCATTTCTTGAAGTAAATGATATTATGGACGAGATTGTTTTTTGTCAGGTCGAAGAAGCGAAACTGCGTATAGCCTTAGCTATATAATGATTTCGATGATGAAGAGATGACGAAAAAGAAACCGTCCTTAGTATCAGGTATTTCGGAAATGATGCACTATTCGGCTAAATACTTTTGCAAGCCGATACCTCGCAAAATCAGGCCGAAGAAATGAATTGATGTTAGATGTACCATCTTAAACATCAGATTTCTTTTTTCATCAAACAACATACTTCTCGTATACTTTATCCCATGGAGCCCTCATCGGACGGGTTAGCATGGAATTGGCTTTGGCATTGTTAGTGAATTTTTCAGTAACAGGATTCCAATCCAGATTCTCCTGAAGAGTCATTGCAATGTTGCCAAGGTGAGCGAGAGTGATTGACCGATGAGCGACTTCTGCAGGAGCAATAGTTTCTTTGCGGGATATGACACAATCGATAAAATTTCTATAGTGATCGTCGCTGGAGTAAAGATGTGTTTCGTGATCCTTAATGACAGACGATATAAGATTTTCCGGATCTGACCGGTATTCTCCGCGGTTTGCCCAGACACTTCCTTCAGTACCGGTAAAAGTAACACCATGTTCAGCTTCATTGGTGATGATCATTTTGACACCGTTTTCGTAGAGGCATTCAAAATAAAACTCTACAGCAGTATTCCAGATTGGATGATCTGCCCATTTTGCCCGGGCATTTTGAATACTCACCGGACCCGTATATTCCGTGTTCATACCCCATTGCGCTATGTCAGGATGATGTCCACCCCAGTCGGTCACCATTCCCCCGGAATAATCCATAATCCACCTGTAATTAACATGTGTGCGCGCGGGTGAATAGGGAGCTTCGGGTGCCGGCCCAAGCCACATGTCATAATCAAAATCTTTGGGCACCGGTATGGTTTCTGTTAGGTGACCTGTCTTTCCAAAATCGGGGGTGCCTCCCGGTAAGCCACAGGTAACCGTTTTCAATTCTCCTATCCTGCCATTCCGCACCAATTCACAAATGTGCCGGAAACGAAAATTCGATCGTTGCTGACTGCCAGTTTGAAATATGACGCCATATTTCTTTACTGCATTGCTGATGTCACGACCTTCTCTGACGGTGAGCGTCAACGGCTTTTGACAATAAATGTCCTTTCCCGCCGCAGCCGCCATCAGCACCGGGATAGCATGCCAGTGATCCGGCGTCACTACTTCAACAGCATCTATATCTTTCCGATCGATGACGTCGCGAAAGTCCTCGTACCCACGGCAACTTTTGTAACGTTTGCCATATTGAGTTGAATAGGTCTCATTGACCAGGTTTCGGATGTATTCACGACCACCGATTTTACCATTCCAATATCCCGTACTTTGCTTATTTACATCACAGATTCCGGTCACCTGGACTCTTTCGTCCTTTAAAAACCCTTTAACATCATTTTCTGCCTGATTACCCGCACCAATTAAAGCCAGATTAATTCTGTCCGAGGCAGCTGTGTAACCGTTTTTTCCAAGAGCCGAAGCCGGGATAATGGTGGGTAAACCGATGATGCCTGAAGCAGCGAGGGATATTTTTTGTAGAAATTTTCGTCGACCGGTGCTTTGCATAAACTGAGTTTTTAATGTAAAGTAAGGTAATTCATCGATGCAAATGGAATTTGATCAGAAACTTCCCTTTGGTGATCAATCTAGTGTCAAGTTAAGCCTAAACCTACTGCAAAAAACTCACGTAGCTATGGCTATGCTCATTTTTTGCGCCTTGACCTACCTCAAAATCTACACCACCTTACCCGTCATTTAAACGTTGACTTGACACTAGTATTCTACCACCACCCCAATACTTTCCACCAGACCAGGCCTATACCGAGCCAAACAACGATATGCACTGCTGATATTATAAAACCAATCTTAAACCAGCGCGCCGGTCTTTCATAACCAAGACCGAAATAGATAATGACCGGACCCGATGAGTAGTTGGTTGTACAACCACAGAGGCAGGAGAAATAAGCAAAGATAGCTACAGCTATCATAGGAGGAGCTCCCGTGGCCGCACAGACAATTAAGAAATGGAACGACCATAGCTGCAATATGGGCAGTGAGCATAGAAAATGCAATCATCGAATAGAAATAAACCAGCCCTAATAAAACAATCGTGGTCATACCGGAAAAACTTCCAACGGCTGTTTCGGTTAGATCGACAAACCACTGAATAAAGCCATACTCCAATAACATGTTGGCCATAGTAAGCAAGCCACCCAACCAAATCAGCGTATCCCAGGCTCGGTTATTACCGATGATGTCGTCCCAGGTCTGGGTGCCACTGAGTAAGAGAAACATTACCCCTATGAAAGCGATGAGGGTGGTGGAAAGCCCATGTAAGCTCTGAGTAGACCAAAGAACCAACATACCGGTAAGCACTGCCAGCATGATTTTTTCCGGCTGTTGCATTGAACCCCGTCCTGCAAGTTGTTTCCTGGCTTCGGATTGAGCGGCTCTGCCATCATCCAGATGGGGTCGGGCAAAAAAATAGATGATCTGAGGTAGCAGGAGAAAGGAAATGATAGCGGGGACTATACTGCCTAATAGCCAGGTACTCCATCCAAAATCTAGGTTGAAGACATCTTTCGCAGCTTTAGACACTAATGGATTTGCTGCCATACCCGTCATAAACATGGAGGCAGCGATAAGATTGGCATGGCTTCCGACCAGGCTGAGATAACGACCGGCCATAACAGGCTCTTTGGAAGAGGCTTCTATCGATCTGGCCAGGGCATCAACAATAGGGGCGTGCAGACCTCCACCCCGGGCGGTATTGGATGGAATGACTGATCCCAATAAAAATTCCGAGCTGCAAATCGCATAGGCCAGTCCTTTCATTGATTTGCCGAGTTTGATCACCAGCCAAAGAGCTACCCTGGCTCCAAAACCGGTGTCTATTACTGCCTGAGCGATGAGAAATGCCGCGATGACTAGCCAGACAGTGCTGTCAGCAAAGCCGGAAAGTGACTCTTGCATGCTGATCGTGCCGGAGAGAACTAGTGCCAGTAGTCCAATCAATACACTCATACCCATCGGATAAGGGCGTAATATCAAGCTGACGATCACCGCCAGAAAAATGGAGAATATATGCCAGCCTCGTTCATTAACCGTAAACCAACCTGCCAGCGGCCAAAAGATGATGGCAATTCCGACACAGATCAATAATTTGATCAGACTGTTCTTATCATCGGGTTTAGTTCTCATAGGTCCGTAATCGACCTCAAATTAAAAAAGAAAGCCCGCCGATCAAGGATGTGAGGCAAGTCTAAAAGCGGTGGGGTAATTCAACTCGTCTACCCTCCAATTCAACAATCAATTCTACAATTAAACAATTGACAGGCGAACGACTCTGTTTGAAAACTGCAAATGCTCTAAAATTGTCAATGAAAGTTCCTTCGCATGTTAAAGCCAAAGAAGAGCCTCCGGGGTACCGCAAAACCCTGGGAGGCCCAATAGATAAATTCAAAGAGTTATAGACTTTGTAAAATTTAAGGATCAATTTTTCTTGGTAAGACGATCGATAGTCAGACTATCTTCTTTATTGAACCTGGGTTTCACCTTCTTAGCATAGCAGACGGCCAGGTACTCTTGCAGGATCATTTCCTTGTTGCGGAAAGACCAGACCTGCTCGTAATGTTTGGTGCCACTGTTGCAAAGCCAATGTCGATAATCATCGAAATCTTTGATCTCTTGTTTAGGTAGGACTAAAGGCATAACGGGTATTTTTGATTTAGGGAATCGGGTTTATCGATGGTCAATTTAAATCTTTTCAGCCACCTGTGCAAACTTTTAAGCCTGGTTAAGTTATTGATTTTGTGTCTATTGATTGGTTATATATGACAGCATTTTAACACAGCTTGCCCTGACTTTCTGCGAATAACTTTAGATCCATCTTTTTATACATAAAGGCATTTTTTCATCTTTCGATCAACGCTAATCGCAAAAAAGAATTAATTTTCTTGCAACAAGAGATCAAATTCTATCCGGAGACCCCGGAAGGGTCGAACAATGCACCAATAGACAACGGCCTCCTGGTAGGAGAAAATGTAAATTAGTGACTCTTAAAAAGTAAAGTCAGGTCTTATGCTATTAAGGACAGATCAGATACATCAACATAATGAATCAAGGCTTCAATCTCATCAACCCAAGATTGCCTTCTTAAGGGAAACCCTCCATGAGAAAAACCGGGAAGTGGCTTTCATTTTGCAAAAGTTAGCAGATTTTCAGATCGCCATTCCCAGTTGGGCATTGGGTACCGGGGGTACCCGCTTTGGCAGATTCCCGGGAGGTGGCGAACCCCGGTGTCTGGAGGAAAAGATCGAAGATGTCGGTTTGCTACACGGTCTTAATAAATCGAGTGGGGCTATCTCCTTGCATATTCCCTGGGATATTCCGGAAAACCCTGAGGACATTAAGGCATTGGCAGCATCGCTGGATTTATGTTTTGATGCCGTCAATTCCAATACTTTTCAGGACCAAAGTTCACAGGAATATTCCTATAAGTTTGGTAGCATGCAACATATGGATCCGAATGTTCGCCGTCAGGCCATCGGGCATAATATCGAAGTTATCCGGCATGGTATAGCTCTTGGTTCCAGGTCCCTGACTGTATGGCTTTCCGATGGCTCCAGTTTTCCGGGACAACTCAATTTCAGACGTGCTTTTGAAAACACCCTGGCATGTCTGACAGAGATTTATGAAGCGCTGCCCCATGATTGGAAGATGTTTGTTGAATACAAATCTTACGAACCCAATTTTTACAGCATGACGGTGGGAGATTGGGGTCAGTCTTTATTGTACGCAAATAAATTAGGTGAGAAAGCACTTACCCTGGTCGACTTAGGCCATCATCTGCCCAATTCCAATATTGAGCAAATAGTCTCACTGCTGCTCATGGAAGGAAAATTGGGAGGATTTCATTTTAATGATAGTAAATATGGTGATGATGACCTAACTGTAGGCAGTATCAAACCGTATCAGCTTTTTCTCATATTTAATGAACTTGTGTCGGGGATGGATGAAAGAGGCCTGGATCACTCGGAGCTAGGTTGGATGATTGATGCAAGTCATAATGTAAAGGATCCGCTGGAAGATTTATTGCAATCCGTTGAAGCTATCATGATCGCATATGCTCAAAGCTTATTAATTGATCAACAGGCTTTAAGGCAGGCACAGCAGGAAAATGATGTGGCTTTCTGCCAGGAGATTCTACAGGAGGCTTTTAGGACAGATGTCAGGCCTTTGATTGCTGAAGCCCGGTTGTCTGTAGGAGGAGCTCTTGACCCTCTTGGTTTTTTCCGTGATCTGGAGGTACGAAAAAATTTAATGAAAGAGCGTGGTTCCAAAGTAATGGCTACGGGATTGTAGGATTAGAGTATATTGGTGCTCTGGTTTGATATATGCCAGTTAATTTGAAATATTTTCAGAAATTACCAAATGCAGGTGGTCAATTTTCCAGAGTGGTCGCTGAACATTACTTAAAATCCGAAATCGTAGCCCGTGACCATCTTCCATTGGAGGAACCCAATCTTATAATGGTGGTTGCCATGGATTTGTATGAATGCATTAAGTTGACCACATAGGGAAAACATGATGACTTTTAGTCTCTCAGAAAAGAATTATATTCGGGCCATAAATCACCTTGTGATTACGAATACGGGATTTAATAGATGAGAGGAAAATTATCTATTTGTGCTATCGTTGCGGTAAGGAATGAATATCCATATTTAAAGATCTTGCTACCTTATCTTGCCGCACAGGATATTGATGTGGTTATAATAGATAATGGATCCAGTGATGGTAGTTTAAGACTGTTTACAGCCTTTAAGGATAATCCGGTCATCCGAGTGGAACAAGTGCCTTATTCCGGATTTTTCTCTTTATCTGACCAGCTGTTAATTAAGGAAAAGATTATTTCTGAAGTTGATCATGATTGGATAATTCATCATGATGCAGACGAAATTATGGAACACTCCCGTCTGGGTTGTTCACTAAGGGATGCTATTTGTGAGGCCGATGAATACGGGAGCAATGTTATTAATTTCGATGAGTTTGTTTTTCTTCCGAAAAAGGATGACGACTATTTTAACCGGGATTACTACAGGCAACTTTTACGTTATTACTTCTATGAACCCCATGACAATAGGCTCAATCGTGTCTGGAAACGCAACTCTGGATTTAAGAATCTGACCACCGGCGGCCACATTATAAAGGGAGAGGGTGTAAAGGTCTTTCCTGAAAATCATATCTTGCGACATTATATTGTTCTAAGCGAAAGGCATGCAAAGTACAAATATCCAAATCGTACATTTGATGAAAAGGATTTTGAATATGGGTGGCATAGGAATAGGATAGGTATTTTGGAATCCAATCTTGGAATGCCGGGTGAACATGAATTCCTGTATTCACTGGAAAATAGTATTTCCAAATCCTTTAATAAAGGGAATCCTGCTGGAAAGCATTTTTGGGATTGGCCACTAACAGAATTTCATTGATAGGGAGAAATATAATTGATCTTGATCTGCCATTAATTGGATGCAATTTAAATGAATTTGAAGCGGGCATGTAGATGGACATTGGGTCTTGGCTTCAGTTTGAGATTAACTTTGAGGTACAGACCGAGTCTAAAGATAAATTCCCGGGAGGTGTAGTTAAATTGAGTCACTATTCAGAATTTGTGACAATATGTGCAGGATTAATCACTGTTGCACTGGAATTGGAAAGAAAAATAATGAGTCATCGTTTTCGTGCGATAATAATATCCTGATAACTAAGGGCTCCTGGCTGACCACTCCATCCACCAGGGTGGAAGGCTGCGATATTCATACGATTATTTTCAAAAAGATTTCGAATATCCTTTTCCGGATAACAGATAGCTGCTTCGGGCAATTTCTGATTTGTGGATAGAAAACCCGGAAATTCAAATTTGAAATTGAGGGCGCTTTTACCTTCCTTGATTACGCAAAGTACCTGATCGTTTGATAAAAAGAATGTAATAAGACATAGTCCATCGTTTTTCAGAACACGGGAAATCTCAGCCAGATAATGCTCGATCTCTTTTGGGAGCATATGGGTAAATACCGAAGTGAGAAAGACAAAATCAAAACAGCCATCCGGATAGGGAAATTCGAATTCGACCGCATTTACACGACCGGTAGGATTGTAATTTTTATTGTAAATGTCCGCTTTCTGAAAATTGAAATTT
>JBGTCB010000447.1:0-1984 GCA_041748995.1 Saprospiraceae bacterium
TATCCCCGTGAATTGCGCGATAGTCCGGAAAGCATGATGGAAATGCTGGTATCCACACCGGTGGGTGCCGAGATTCCTCTCGGTGAAATCGTGGATATGGAATATGTCCAGGGACCGCAGATGATTAAAAGTGAGGACACTTTTCTGACCGGATACGTCCTGTTTGACAAAAAAGAAGGTTATGCGGAGGTCGATGTAGTCGAAGAAGCACAACGCTTTATACAACTAAGAATAGACGATGGATCATTAACGGTGCCGGCAGGAATCAGTTATAAGTTTTCAGGCAGTTATGAAAATCAGTTACGGGCAATGAAACGATTGTCCATCGTTATCCCGATCAGTCTGATCATTATATTTCTGCTTTTGTTCTTTCAATTTAAGACCGTCATTGCCTCTTCTATTCACTTTTCAGGTGTTTTCGTGGCTTTTGCAGGAGGATTTATTATGCTCTGGCTTTACGGACAAGATTGGTTCCTTAATTTCTCAGTAGCCGATGTAAGCATGAGAGAGCTATTTCAACTGCGCCCGATTAACCTGAGTGTGGCGGTGTGGGTAGGTTTTATAGCCCTGTTTGGCATCGCGACCGATGATGGAGTGCTTATGGGTACTTATATCCATCAGGTATTTGAAGAACGAAAGCCCTCAACAGTTTCTGAAGTTCGGGAAGCGGTGCTGGTGGCCGGTAAAAAACGGGTACGTCCTGCTATGATGACCTCTGCAGTTACAATCATTGCCTTGTTACCGGTCTTAACCTCCACCGGAAAAGGAGCAGACATCATGGTACCCATGGCCATACCCACAGTTGGTGGTATGACCATTCAGTTAATGACCATGTTTGTGGTGCCTGTATTGCAGGCATACTGGCGCGAGTCGGTAGTAAAACGAACCGAACACCGAAGAGTACAGACTGATAATTAATTAAGATCAAATGTAAATTCTAAAAATAATGCGCAGCGTAATCATAGTGATTTTGACTTTTCTGGTCAGTCAGGTTCAGACTCAGACACTGGATGACTATATCATCATGGCACTTGAAAATAATCCGGGTCTTAAAGCCCGACAAACCGAAGTTGAAGTGGTAAAACAAAAGGTTTATCAGGTGGGTTCCCTACCCGATCCTCAGTTAAATGCTTCTTTTTTTATGAATGCGATGATGCTGCCCATGGGAAATCAACTGGGAAGTATTTCAGTGATGCAAATGTTTCCCTGGTTTGGAACTTTGGATGCTATGGAAAATGAAGTCTATCGCGAAGCAGATATAATGGAACAGATGGTTGCTACGACCCGAAATGAACTGATCTATAAAATAAGAACAGCCTGGTACCCTTTACTTGAGCTGGAGAAAAAGATCCTGATCCTAAAAGAAAATCTGGTGATACTGGAAACCGACAAGGAACTGGCAACCTCCAGATTTCAATATGGCAGAGGACCGATGGTCGATGTGATCCGGGCTGATATCATGATCGATGAGTTACAAACTGAAATCACGCTTCTGGAGCAAAAAAGAAAACCGCTGCAGTTTGCTTTCAACCGCTTATTAAACCTGGCCGAAGACGCCCCAATCATTCTCAATGAGGATTTACCCGAACCGGATCTCCGCATTGTGGCTGGCACCGGTCAGGGAGTGGAAAACAATCCGGCCCTGATCATATTTGATAAACAAATTGCCATGACCGAGGCGGCAGCCACCGTGGCGGATAATATGCGCAAACCGATGTTGGGAGCAGGCCTGCAATACATGCCCCTGATCCGAAGAAATACTGGTGATGTCAACATCCCTCCTAACACAGGAAGAGATATGGTGATGCCTATGTTTACTATGAGTATTCCAATCTGGAAAAAAAAATACGATGCCGCGGTCCAGGAACGACAACTAATGAAGACAGTGTATACTGACATGAAAGAAGACATGTACAATGAACTTTCCACCATGGTCGAAATGACCAGATATGAATTGGATGTGATGCAACAAATGATTGAACTT
>JBGTCB010000448.1:0-4839 GCA_041748995.1 Saprospiraceae bacterium
GGCGATATTGCTGGTAATCGAGCTCAAGAGCTTCCATGAGACCGACTGAAGTGGCTTCGAGATCCCGCCCTGCCAATCCTCCATAAGTTGGAAATCCCTCCTGCAAGATAAGCGCATTCTTAAAATCATCTGCCCAGTGTGGGTCCCTGCAGACAAAAAATCCACCAATGTTAGCCAGGCCATCTTTTTTCAAACTCATTGTCGCGGCATCGGCATAGGAAAACATTTCGCGGGCAATTTCTATTAAGGATTTTTGCTGATATCCTACCTCTTTCGATTTTATGAAATAAGCATTTTCGGCAAACCGGCAGGCATCGATAACCAGTGGTATCTGATATTCAAGAAGGAGCTTTTTTGTTTCCCTGATATTCTTCATAGAAACCGGTTGCCCTCCTCCGGTGTTATTGGTGACCGTTATCATTACAAAAGGAATGCTCTTGTGTCTTTCCCTTAAGAAGGCAGCTAGCTTTTCTAAATCCATATTTCCTTTAAAGGCAAAGGTTGAGCCCCACTCATCTGCTTCCATGCAGGGAAAATCCATTGCGACTGCTCCGGAAAATTCCATATTCGCACGCGTGGTATCAAAATGACTGTTATTTGGAATGATGTTTCCGGGTCTAACCCTTGTCATAGCCAGGAGCCGTTCGGCTGCTCTGCCCTGATGGGTAGGAAAAATATAGGGCATACCGGTGATATCACCAACCGTTTTCTCAAATCGTTTCCAGGAACGGCTTCCGGCATAACTCTCATCTCCTATCATCATCGCGGCCCACTGTTGAGTTGACATGGCTCCGGTACCACTATCAGTTAACAGGTCGATCATGCAATCATCGGCATCCAGTAAAAAAACATTGTAATGAGCGGCTCGTAGTTTGTCGGCCCTTTCTGCATCAGTAGTGACTTTTAAGGGTTCGGTTATTTTTATCCGAAAAGGTTCAAAAATTGTTTTCATGGATACTAATTTTCATGGATTATCATAAGAGAGTTAAAAAAGCATTTATCTTCCGGACGCTGATGAATCTTCAAAACTAAATCAGGTCGGAAAGTTTTACTTTACAGATATCGATGTCAAGAATAGGGACCATGAGGAGCCGGAAGAGAAAGTTTTTTGACTCAGTACCGTTGGATAAATATCTCCGTGACATCGCTTGTAAAGATATGTATCTGCTGTCAATAATTATCCCAGACTCTCCATATTGAGATGATCCATTTATTGCCAAGGGAGAAATTCCTGTCATCCTTAGAACAAAACGACAAGTGGTAATTTATTCATGACAAAAGTTTAGTTGTCTATCTACTTCATCATGCTTTGCCAGGATAAATCGTTCAGACAGAGTAACAAGGACAAATAGAGCCTTGATGAAGGAAGGCATTGAAATGAATTCGAAAAAAATCCTTGGTGGCAAATGATTACAGAGATGGATTTAAAAAAATCATCCCTAAATCTTCCACTCGATTACTTCATTACTGCGATACCGGTTGTTTTAGGAAGATGTTCCGTGGAAGAAGTATCATACCGGGTTTTTAGTTCGCCCTTCAACCTGTCTTTATTAGCCAGCTCCCATTCTACCCTCTGTAACAGAACATCAAAATCCAATTGAGTGATCACACGTTCTCTTCTGTCGGGAAACATCTTTTTAAAAGGAAATTTGAGATTAACTTCAATACTGAACCGGTAAAATTCCGATAAATTAATCCCGTTCATGGTATGAGCGGGTACATGCAACGGAACAGGAGTGATTTCTTCACTCTGCCAACCCGGAACCAACCAGGGTGTGACTTGTGGGTATACCTGAATATCTCTTTGAAGTAGTACTTTTCGTGTTGGCAGCTTGCTCTCCCGGGTCCACCAAACATCCTTCACTGCTTCCATCGCATTGTAGGTATCTTCCACCGAATGAACGGCGCCAAGGTGCTTTAAGGTACGAGCAATCAGGTTTGTCATAGCCTGATCGAAGGGTAGATCGCTCTGCAGTGCTTCCATTCCCAAGGTGATTCCTAATACATTAGAATAGGAATCTTCGATGGAAAAACTGGAATATCGCTCGGGTATCAGGGGAACCGATGAAGCACCAAACCAGGTGGCAATCTCATGCCACACCGAAATATCATAGGCAATGGCTCCGGCCAACATTCGTGCATCGGTGACCGAAATTCCATCCGACAAATCAAGATAAAGGTTTTTGTCACCCCCCTCTTTTTTCATTTCGATAACCACATTTTCCTGGTCATTCATTTCAATGATCTGCATAAAAAGATAAGCAGTCCAATCTGCCTGGTCACGGAGGTGGCCCATGTCGATGAAGCCGCCCCGAACCGTATAAATAATACCATTGACTTCTTCCCTATCACCCAGATAGACATGTTTCCCCAATTGATCTATACTGATGATTTGGGTCACTTTAACCATTGGTAGTCCAATCATACTGAGATCTGATCCAAATGAGCAACAGGTTCGGATAATACGGGGTGGAACTTTGTCCTGATCGGTTGGGGAAAGATCGGGTGGTCTTGCATTCAAAGTCGAGCTAACTAGAGCCACACTGATCATTAGCATCGTTCTTGAAATCCTGCATAGTAAACCGAATTGCGTGCTACCGGAATGGATCGTGACGATGTTGGCTATAAACTGACAGAACGCTCGAACTTGATACATAACCGGGATAATCTGGATATTGGAAATATAATAATTCAGGTGAGAACGAAATGTGAACAAAAATATGATACTTGCATTGCTATTTAACAACAATAACAAAAACAAAAAGTTAAACCAACCAGTGCACCCACTTAGGATAGATCTTTCGAGAGTGGTGACTGCCCATAAAATGATGACAACACAATCTCTTCCCGATTTTTAGAATCTTTTCGGAATGCCACGGAATTATCTATTTTAGACCGCCGCAAAGACTTTCATTGAAGGAACATAAATCACAATTAAAAATGGTTCACAAGAACGGCTTGACTCTCCTTACTCTTAGCCTAGTCATTACAATTTCATCGATTGGATTCACCCAGACGCAGACTGGATCCAAAGCTCCAGGTTTGGTCAGTGCTGCAGCCGAATCAGTTGGAATGTCTGCAGAGAGGTTAGAGAGGATAGATCGAATGTGTCTGGATGCCGTCTCAATGGATAACATTCCGGGTGTCGTTGCTCTGGTTGCCAGGCATGGCAAGATCGTATATCATAAAGCTTTTGGACAAGCCAATTCTGAAGGAAGAACCTTGAGAGCTGATGATATCTTTCGCATTGCATCTCAAACCAAGGCCATCACTTCTACTGCAGTCATGATGCTTTGGGAGGAAGGACACTTTCAATTGGATGATCCTATCTCCAAATACATTCCTGAATTCGAAAATCCCCACGTCTTATCGACATTTCGATATAATGATACATCCTACACGACTAAGCCTGCTGACAAAGAAATCACCATCCGGCATTTGTTGACTCATACCTCCGGACTGGGATATGGCGTGATTGATGGAGATGAGCGATTCAAGATGATATACGGCAAAGCGGGAATAACTGATCTTTTTACCACCGACGGAGTGACCATCCGGGAGAGCGTTATAAAATTAGCCAGGTTGCCCCTCCACCACAACCCTGGTGTCAAATTTACCTACAGCGAGGGCCTGGATGTACTTGGTTACTTTATTGAGGTGATCTCCGGATTGTCATTTGATGAATTCCTTCGTACCCGGTTGTTTGAGCCCCTAGGAATGAAAGACACCTACTTCTATTTGCCGGATGCAAAGGCAAATCGACTAGTCGCAGTCCTTAAGAATGAAAATGCACAGTGGCTACAATATCCGGTTACCTTTTACGATACGAATTATCCTATCAAAGGTGCTAAAACTTTTTACTCCGGAGGAGCTGGATTGTCCAGCACTGCTCAAGACTATGCTACTTTTTTACAGATGTACTTAAACGGCGGAGCCCTCAACGGAGTAAGAATTCTGAGTCGTACTACCATTGATGTGATTATGAGTAATCAGGTGGGTGATTTACTCGACCAGCAGCAGCAATATGGTCTTGCGTTTGGCTTGACAACAACAGAGGGATCTACCAGAGGCGGCAATGCGTCGACCGGTGCTTTTAGTTGGGGTGGCTATTTTAATACTCAATATTTTGCAGACCCAAAGGAGGGTCTGATAGGTATTATCATGAAACAAACCCAGGGACCGGTCAATGATTCAACCAGGTGGAAATTTAAAATCCTGGCCCAACAGGCGATCGATGATTAAAAGTCAACAATAAAATTGAATCAATTTAAGATATCCCGCCTTTAGGCGGCGGTCATGGGAGATAATTAAATGAGGCGCTTTTATTTCTGAAATAGAAACATAAATATAAATGCGTCTTTAACTTTAGCAAAATATGTATTATCAAAAAATCATCCATGGTGAACATCTAATCGAGTTTAGCAATAGCTGGACCGGTGAAGAAACGGTGTACCTGAATAGTCAGGTGGTTTCCAAAAAATCCAGTATCCTCGGAACGAGTCATTATTTTGAGACCCTGGAAGCTGGTGAGGTCGTTCGTTATATTTTAACTTCGAAGGTCGGAGGTTCGTTGGGAGTTAAGTTAGATTTTATAAAAAATGGTGCGATCGTTCAACAGGACATCTTTGTCAGTCTTGGTGTTCCTCCACCAAAGCCTGAAGTTGAATTTAAGCAACAGGGATTGGTTAAACTGCAGAAATCACATGTGTCCAAAACGATAAAAAGTGACATGGCTAGATTTACCCTAACTTAGGGTTTGAAAAAAATCAAAAAACCATGTCACAATCAAATATAAGTTTATTTGCTCAGGCAATGACCTTGATGGATCGGACTTTATTC
>JBGTCB010000449.1:0-4923 GCA_041748995.1 Saprospiraceae bacterium
TGGTACCGAACTTGAGTTACTTCTTTCTTATCACAATATCCGCTGACCCAAAGAGATCTTGCGATATAAAAGCCTAAGGATTTTACCAAAATGAATAGTAGGGAAGAACAAAATCTAAGAAAAAAGAATGCAAGTCTTGAAGACGAGCTAAGGGACTTAAAGGCCCAATTACAGCACAAGAACCGGGCCCTTGAGATAGAGGCAGCGCTTGAGAAAATTCGTGAAAAAACAATTACCATACGTGAGAGCTCTGAGTTGTCTCAAGCTTCAGCCGTGATGCTGGAGCAATTGAGAGACCTGGGTATTACTGTCATCCGGACAGCCGTCGGAATCTTCGACGATGAGAATGAGGCCATGGAGCTTTGGCATCCTACGACTTCAGACAGCCAGGAAGGGATGAAGGTATTAGACTATTTCAGCCTTCACATTCACCCCGTATTTGAAAATATCATTCCTGCCAGGCAACAGAAAAAGCCTTATGCTTTAACCGTGCTAAAAGGCAGTGAAGTAAAGCAATACTATCAAATGATGTCCACCTTTCTGTCACAACAGCAGCAGCAGGTGTATCATCAGGAGGAGTTTTTTTATTCATTCTTTTTTTTCCAGGGGACGCTCAATGTGATCACTAGGCAGCCTCTCGAAGAAGAGGAATGCAACATCATGATACAGTTCGCTAGTGCTTTCGGGTTGATCTATACACGGTTTCTCGACCTTAAAAGGGCAGAGGCACAAACATATGAGGCTTTGAGGAAGGCTTCTCTTGACCGCGTCCGCGCTGAGATCGCTTCCATGCGGACGGCAGACGATTTGCAGCGTATAATACCACTCATCTGGCATGAGCTGACAACACTCGGAGTGCCTTTTTTCCGCTGTGGTGTGTTTATCGTTGATGATCAGGCCGGAGAAGCACATGTCTATCTATCTACTCCCTCGGGTGAATCCCTTGCGGTTATGCATCTGAAATTTGGTAGCACCTCATTGCTGGATTCTGTTGTTAAGTTCTGGCGAAAAGAACAGGTTTATATGGAGAAATGGGATCGAAATCAATTTTTAGATTGGACCAGATCGATCCTGGAGCAAGGGATCATTGAGAGTCCTGAAAAATATCAGGGGGGAGAAGAAGCGCCGGAAGCATTGGTACTGCAGTTCGCCCCCTTTAGGCAGGGGATGCTGTACGTAGGCAGTCATGAGCAATTAGAGTATACTCAAATCGAGTTGGTGTGTTCCCTCGCAGATTCATTCTCCTTTGCGTATGCCCGGTACGAAGACTTTAAACAACTGGAAGAGGCCAAGAGGCGAGTGGAAGCAACCCTCGCCGAACTCAGATCAACCCAGACCCAACTCGTCCAATCTGAAAAAATGGCCTCCCTTGGCGAACTCACTGCCGGTATTGCCCATGAAATCCAAAACCCTCTGAATTTTGTCAATAATTTCGCTGCGGTGAATATAGAATTGATTGAAGAGATCAATGAGGAGATACGTCAGGGAAACTATGAAGAAGTTAAAACTATTGCAAAGGACCTCCTGGGGAATGAACAAAAAATTGTCCACCACGGAAGACGTGCTGACGCCATCGTAAAGAACATGCTTCAGCATTCCAGAGCAGGTTCGGGAGAAATGGAAACCACCGATATCAATGTCCTGGCCGATGAATATCTGCGACTCGCATATCACGGCATGCGCGCCAAAGAAAAGGCTTTCAACGTGACGATGAACACGGATTTTGACCAAAACCTTGAAAGGATCAATATCGTTCCTCAGGATATGGGCCGGGTGCTTCTCAATTTAATCACCAATGCTTTTTATGCTGTTAGGGATAAGCGGCAAAAAAACGGGGAAAATTATCAGCCCACGGTGTGGGTGAGTTCACAAAAGTACGACAGCAAGATCGAGATCCGGGTGAAGGACAACGGCTGCGGTATTCCACAAAAAGTGCAGGCCAAGATCTTTCAACCCTTTTTCTCTACCCGACCTACCGGCCAGGGGACGGGGCTTGGTCTGAGCCTCAGTTATGATATTGTAAAAGCACACGGTGGTGAGATAAAAGTTGAGTCAAAAGAGGGAGAGGGATCTGAGTTTATAATTACACTTCCATCACAATGAAGAGAAGAAAAATATTCTTAAATAAGGTCCCGATTTTCTAGTAGATGGACACATTAGTTATGTTGAGAAATTTTAATAAGATTTTTGATGGGATTCAAGGCGCCAAACGTAGGCATAGCCGTAGCTACGAGAGGCTTGGCAACGCAGAAGATCACAAAAAGATATTAAAATTACCAACAATAATTGATGTGTTTGTCTACTAGTTTACTCACCAATAAAATTAGATAGATTATAGAATCCATTCGCACTTCGTAATATGGTGTAAAATCAGAAATATCCGTTTATGAAAATACTTTCTATTTTCAACCTGCTTATTTTTTTCTTGCTAAACTCCTATGGGTTTGATGCCTTTTCGCAGGCGGGTTTTACTCCAGTTCCCGCACCCGGAGGTTCGTGGGGAAATTATTTTATTTATGGTACGCAAGACCCAAAAGGTTATATGTGGTTTGGAGCAATTGGCCTTCACCGATATGATGGATATAGCTATAAGTCTTATTTTAATGATCCCCTCGATTCGTCTTCACTGAGTTTTAATCGAATTCAATCCATTTTAGCAGACCGTAATGGTTTTATTTGGGTGGGTACGAATGGTGGGGGTCTTGACCGGTTAGACCCGGAGACCGGAGTCTTTACTCATTTCAGACATGACCCGTCTGATTCAACTACTATTAGCAATGATTTGATTTCGGTAATCCTCGAAGATCATAACGGAATGATTTGGGTGGGGACGGAACACGGTGGCTTGAACTGTCTTGATCCAAAAACGGGAACCATTACACGCTTCATGCATGACCCCAGTGACATCAATAGTTTAAGCAACGCTCAGGTCAGAGCTTTGTATGAGGACCGTGATGGAACGCTTTGGGTCGGCACCGGATTTCCATTTAAGAGAGATGCAAAATGGAAAGAGGGAGGACTTAACCGATTTAATAGTAATACTAAAAATTTCACTCGGTTCTTGCACGTCCCTGAAGATGAATCCAGCTTAATAGATAACAGGATTTGGACCATTTATGAGGACAGCCAGGGTACGTTTTGGGTGGGTACTGCTGGCGATGGGCTGCACACTATGGACCGGGAAAAGGGAACTTTTAAAAGGTATCCGTACAACCCGGCATATCCAAATCGTTTAAGCCGACCACCGGTTAGAAACAGTATATCATGGGCGGATGATTTGATAACTTTCGTTAGGGAAGATGTATCTGGAACTTTCTGGATAGGTACTTTTTCCGGTGGATTAAACAGATATGATCCTGAAGCCGGGAAGATTGACCATTACACATCTTTCAAGGAAAACACAGCTGATAAAAACCAAATATTAACCCTGGGGTGGAGTTTCACTTCAAAAGATGGAGTGCTTTGGGTAGCTGGTTCGGAAGGCGTTTTCCGAATGGATCCGTTGCACAAACAGATACCTCACTATGACATCGGCATGCCCGTAACAAGCATACTTCAGGAACGTACCGGCAAATTGTGGCTGGGAACAGAACAGGGGCTTGTAGTTTATGACTCTGCCAGAGAAAACAATAAATGGTTTATTCATGCGAAATCAGACACTTCAAGTTTAAGTGATAATCGTGTGCATTCAATAGTTGAGGACGGGGAGGGTATTATTTGGATCGGTACAGAAATTGGCCTTAATCGTTTTGACCACCAATCACAAAAATTTACCCGTTTCTTTCAGAATACCAATACTAATTTCAGCGACTTCACGCCAATCAATGCCATCCATTCCATTTATGAAGACCGGATGGAATTTTTTTGGCTCGGAAGCTATCATCTCTTAAGTTCAATGAACAGACAAGCTGGAACCTATACGTATTACGGGCAAAACCAGTTCGATACCGTCTATAACAATTTGACAACCATACTGGAAAATAGAGAGGGTTATTTATGGATAGGTACGTGGAGTGGTTTGAAAAGATTTGATAAAAGAACGAATACATTTGCGCATTACCTTTCTGGTTTCGATATCAGAAGTATTTTCGAAGACACCGACGGAGTTCTTTGGATTGGAACAAACCGTGGACTTTATTATTTCAATACTTCCAATAGTGATTTTGTGCTTTTTACCAACCCGGGCGCAGGGCTTACCGGCAATATCAATGTGTTTCATATTCTTGAAGACGATCAGCGGTCTTTATGGATAAATACCAGCATGGGCATTTTCCGGCTCCAGCAAAACCGTCGCGACCTTAGTCTATATGGAAAGAACAGGATGATTCCATCTGTCAATGGCACACAGAATAATTGTTTTGAAGGAACTGGTGGTGAATTATTTTTTGGCGACAATACGGGTGATGGCTACTACGCTTTTTTTCCAGAACAGTTAAAGACAAATACGATTGCCCCTGATCTTCACATTACAGGATTCAGAATTGGAGATCAATTAGTAATCCCAGGAAAAGGCAGTCCGTTGAATGAACCTCTTTCACAAACCGAGGAGATCCTACTATCCTACAGTGAGAATGTTTTCTCCTTTGAATTTGCAGGGATCCATTACAGTAGTCCGGAGGATAACCAGCATCTTTTCATGCTGGAAAATTTCGACAATACCTGGCAGAAAGCGGGAGAAGAAAAAATAGCCAATTATTACAACGTCCCTACTGGCCATTATCTTTTCCGGGTAAAAGCAGCCAACAGCGACGGCGTTTGGGCAGAAAAATCGATTGCTGTTATTGTTTCTCCTCCCTGGTGGAAGACCTGGTGGGCCTACACCCTATATGCCTTCATGCTCATAGCGGGTTTCCTGGTGACCCACAATATTCAGAAAAAAAGATTTATTGATGCAGAAAGGGAAAGAACAAGAGAAAGGGAACT
>JBGTCB010000450.1:0-1731 GCA_041748995.1 Saprospiraceae bacterium
GGTACTTATCAATTGTGATCCGAGATAATCAATATACCTTGGCTTGATCTTGCTTTCAGAAAACAACACAATCAGGTGATCTTCACCGGTATGCGTTATAGTTAGGGCTGTCTCCTCAGATGGAATGGTCAGCGTGGAGCCGGTTCCTATGAGCAAGGCCGATTCATTCTGGTTTTGAAATTTGAGATTGTATTCTTCTGATTTCGGGAAATGTACCTCTGCCTTACCAGCCGGATCAATGCTAAACACATAAATATAGCCATTGAGGTATTCACTGGTTACATACAGTTGAAACTGATCTCCGACCTGACAATTATCCAGCAGATAAGTATTGTTTTCCAACTTGACCTCCTGCTCCCTGAATAAAGGTTTGTTGTTAAACCATTGACCAGTGTACAATTTAAAGCCAAACGAACCTGACAGTGAACGAAGGTCACGGCTTACCACTTCCTGCGTTGCAGTATCGGGAGTCATGTCCAGGTCAAAGTCTACCGGGTTACCACCCTCCAGCATCAATGCATATCCATGCCGGCAATACTCACCAAAATGAGCATAACGCACCCAGATAAACCCATCTAATCCCCAGCCTTTACCCCAACTGTTCATGATCAGAAAAGCGCCCTTCAAATTAGCAGGTAAATCGTCCCTTCCCGGGTTGAACTTTAGATCATCATAACCCACAACCACCATCGCGTGACCTCCGGCATACGTTTGGTCCCCGATGGTAGGAAACCAACTTTCATCACCATATTTGATTGAATAAAAATTATTTAACACCTTCATTCCTATAACAACCGGTTTGTTCTGCGCCAGAACCAATTTGGTATTTTTGATTTTCAGTTCGGCATCCTCATTGGGTTCAAATAGACGGACAAACTCTTCGATCTTATATGCCGATGCCTTCTTAAGATGAACCTCATCTGCTTTTTTTTCACAATTGTTCACATCGAAATCAAAATCGCGAGCAAGAATGTTCCCCTTCAATTGCAGGAAACGCAAGGCATCCGGCATCCTGATAGCTCCACAGTCCTGATCACTTAATTGATTATAGACAAACAATGCCGAGTTAGCTCCCCGGGTAATTTCGATCCGATCTTTCAATCCATTCTTTATGGCCCTCTCAATGGTCATGGCAGCATAGCCGGTGGCCCAACCAACACAGGAGGAAATATCTCCCTGATGTCTCACCTCAGGGCAAAATGGGCTGAGATTGACCTGAAGAGGAATGGATTTCTGGCCGCTGCTTATTTCAATGTTACCTGAAGTGTGCGGCAAATCCAGATAATCCTCATCGTCGAGGATAAGGCCCATCGGAAAGGCTGACTGACCGGAAACCTCCCGGATGATGAATGCCAAAAGAAAGAGGATATATATGACTTTCATAGTTCGAAAATTACAAAAACGACGCATGTGCATCATGATTATCAATAAAAAATTATCGATTTGGGAGCGAAATGGTACCGGTTGCGGTTTTCTCCAGGGAGATCCTTGAGGACTGTCATTCGCAGGAAAAAAACACAGTTACTCAAATCGACAATCTGATTTCATCGTTCGGATTTTTATTTTTCTAATCATCATTGCTGAGGTTTAAATCTCCGCGGCCTAGTTGTCCTGTTCACCAGAGATTTATCCCGGTACACTGACCTGTGCATTCTGCCCGGAGAATGTCCCAGTCAAATCAAACCCTTAACATTTTCTTAACAATCGCCACTACCCTATCATTAACCAGGA
>JBGTCB010000451.1:0-10366 GCA_041748995.1 Saprospiraceae bacterium
AATGTTAGCCTGGCGGAAGCGTATCTTGATAAGATGGATGCCAGGGAATTGCCTTCCGAGGAGCCAAAAGATATCGATATCCTGACTATTGCCCGCCTTCGGCAATCCGTTTCTAAAGTTGGGGGATCAGCTGTGCTTCTGCGATTAAATGCCGATAGCCGGTCTGTGGCTTTTAGTAACCTTAAGAATATCCATGAAATCGCCAACCGGGGTCCACTGACACCGGATCACATAATCCGCACCAAACGAACACCTCTGATCCTTAGTGATAACCCCGATGCTGATCTGAAAGCCTACAAAGATGCTTATGGAACATACTTTGAGAAACATAATCCGGGAGATCTCACACAATTAACTCCCGACCCTCAATGGGCAATCTGGCCTGGCAGAGGCTCGGTTTCTTTCGGTAATTCCGTGAATAATCTGCGCATCATTGAAGACATCACCAACCACACCATGAAGGCCATCTATCAGGCTGAGCAACTGGGAGGCTGGCAAGCCTTACCTCATAAGGACCTTTTTGAAATGGAATACTGGAGTCTCGAACAGGCCAAACTGAAGAAAGCCGGCAAAGGTAAAGAGATGCAAGCAAAAATCGCCCTTGTAACCGGCGGAGCCAGTGGTATCGGCAAGGCATGTGTCGACCTGCTGGTGCAGGAAGGTGCTGTCGTGACTGCCCTGGATATTAATCCTTCCATCAGAAATGTATTTAATACACCCTCGGTGCTGGGCCTCGAGTGTGATGTAACGAACGATGCGTTATTGCATGATGCCATCCGGAAGACGATCATTCATTTTGGCGGATTGGACATGCTGGTTCTCAATGCTGGTATCTTTCCTAAAAGCATGACCATCAAGGATATGGATGCCAGTACCTGGACCCGTTGTTTAGATATCAATCTTACCAGTCAGCAAAAACTGATTCAGTGGGCCATACCTTTTCTCGAACTCGGAATTGATCCTTCCATTGTCATTGTAGGCTCTAAGAATGTTCCGGCTCCCGGTCCGGGCGCTTCCGCCTATTCGGTAGCAAAAGCTGGCTTAACCCAGTTGGGCAGAGTTGCCGCCATGGAGTTGGGACCGAAGGGTATCCGGGTCAATACGATCCATCCCAATGCGGTCTACGATACGGGTATCTGGACTCCGGAAGTCCTGGAATCCCGGGCAAAACACTATGGACTCACTGTCGAAGAATACAAGACCAACAATGTTTTAAAACAGGAAGTGACCTCCATCGACGTGGCCCGGCTGGTAGTGACAATGCTTGGACCGGTCTTTAATAAAACCACCGGGGCGCAGGTGCCAATTGATGGTGGGAATGAAAGGATAATATAGGATGGTACTGTGGTTTTCTGGTGTTGTGGTTTTGTGGTTTTCTGGTGTTGTGGTGTTGTGGATTCATTCCCTGGAGGGATTAGGGCACCACTTGACTCAATTGGTCTGATGTCCCCCTTGAGGGGGCAGGGGGGTGGAATGGAGGTTGAACTGTTGAATTGCAGTCATGGGGATAAGCACTATGGGATCCTTTGGAGCGCTCACAAATCAGATCCGGGAGCTCCATAACGCCTCAAATGACTTGGTATTTTGGTTGTCGATTAAATTGCATTTATAGATAGTATCATGCTTAACAGGAGAACACTATTAAAGATTTTACCTCAGGTGCCATTGGGAGGATTGATGGCCGGAGGGATGTGGGGCAGCCGCAATGCCACTTCGAAGCCTGCCAGGTTGCAAAAAGATGTAGCAGAAAATATCTACTCTTCGATCGGAGTGCGACCGTTAATCAATGCCCGCGGTACGGTGACAGTTGTTGGAGCAACCCGGGTTCTCCCGGAGGTGCAGGAGGCAATGGATGCCGCACCCCGTCAGTACGTGCAAATCGACGAGCTGATGGAAGGCGTAGGCCACCGGTTAGCGGAACTCACCGGTGCCGAATGGGGCTGCGTGACTTCCGGAGCCTCAGCAGCAATTACCCTGGCAACCCTTGGTTGTGTGACGGGTGGTGATCCGGATAAACTGTGGCAAGCTCCGGATCTTAATGGAATGAAGGATGAAGTGATTATCCCTTCTTACTCCAGAACAGCCTACGAATGCGCAGCAAAAGCAGTAGGTGTGAAGATGATTGAGGTGTCAACCCGGGCAGAGTTGGAAGCTGCGCTTGGTCCCCGGACCGCCATGATATTGGTATTGACAGGTTCCCGTTCTTCAAATGGTCCTCTATCAATAAAGGAAATTTCTGCCCTTGCAAAACCTTACGGTGTGCCAATTTTAGCGGATGCAGCGGCTGAGGAGCTTGTTATTCCTAACCCTCATCTGGCACAAGGTGCTGATTTGGTAATCTATAGTGGTGGTAAATGTCTCCGGGGACCCCAATGCGCGGGTTTATTGATCGGTCGAAAGGACCTTGTTCAGGCTGCCTGGCTCACCAGTGCTCCCCACCATGGCATTGGCCGTGGCTATAAAGTAGGCCGGGAAGAAATCATTGGTATGCTAACCGCGGTAGAGATGTGGTTTAAACGCGATCATGCGGAAGAGAGAAGGGTGTGGACTTCATGGCTTGACCATATAGCTTTTCGGATTAAAGAAATACGTGGAGTCAGTACCGAAATTGTCCAACCGGGAGAGCAGCTTTCAAATCGTTTCCCCATCTTGAATATACGGTGGGATCCGGAACTTATTCCCCTGACTGGATATGACGTCGAGCAGCATTTGTGGAATGGTGATCCCCGGATCGCGGTCAGTGGTGCCGGGAGCTTTCTTCCTTTTCCACCGAACATGCACCCCAATATTAGTATCAATTCTTCCCAGCTGGAGGCTGGAGAGGAGCTGATCATTGCAGACCAGGTTTTCAATTTGCTGTCAAAGCCACCGCAGATAACTAAATCCAGGGCCCCCGCCGAGGTGGACATCAGTGGGCAGTGGGATCTCCAGCTGAAATTTGTCGCAAGTACCGTCAATCAAACATTTTTCTTCGAGCAGAAAGGGAATGATTTGATCGGTACCCACACGGCCAGCCTGGCAGCCCGGGATTTATCGGGCACCCTTCATGGTCGTGATATTTTGATACGCAGTTCTTACACCCGTAATGGTGTGCGGCTCAACTTCGAATTTACCGGCAAGGTCAGTGATCAGATCATGGAAGGTCAGGTCAGCCTGGGGGAGTATGGTTTGGCTGAATGGACAGCAAAACGCCGGGATTATAAATTACCCGGTAGGAATCGGTAAATGGGTTAGACTCACTAGCAGCCAAATCGTTCTTCATTTAAAAATATCATCAGTATACAGTTGATTTTTTTCTCATTTTTTGCCTGTCCAAAAAACAATCTAAAATAAGGGCACCTTTCCATTTGCTTCGATATGGGCATTATTCACGATATTGAAATCGCATAAACAAGATTCCTGATTTTTTAGCAATTTAAACTTCAACATATAGATGCGTTCAATTTTATTCATTTTAGCCATAACCTTACCCGGTATAATATTTTCCCAGCAATACGATCTCCTGATCAAGGGGGGACACCTCATCGATCCGAAGAATAATATTGACGGGATCTTTGATATAGCAATCTCTGACAGCAAAGTGGCCAGAGTGGCAATGAATATCCCAGATACCTCAGCGGAAAAGGTCATTGATGTCCAGGGGATGTATGTTTCTCCGGGTTTTGTTGATATACACTCCCATAATTATTACGGTGTCACTCCTGATTCTGAGTATAGTGATGGTTTTAATTCCATCAATCCGGATAATTTTGCATTTCAATCCGGTGTCACCACGCTTGTAGATGCCGGAGGAGCGGGATGGAGAAACTTCACCCACTTCAAAGGGCAGGTTATAGACCGGTCACAAACCAGAGTACTGGCCTTTCTCAATATCGTTGGACAGGGGATGAAAGGTAGTCCCTGGGAGCAAAATCTGAATGATATGGATGCAAAAATGACTGCGTTGGTAGCCCGTCGACATCCGGAGATCGTTGGCATTAAACTGGCTCATTACAATGGTCACGACTGGACACCAGTTGAACGGGCTGTAGAAGCAGGAAACCTGTCAGACCTTCCCGTTATGATTGATTTTGGCAGTGCCAGACCGCCGCTGCCCCTGGAGACCCTGTTTATGGAAAAACTCCGGCCCGGTGATATTTACACCCATGTGTTCGGCGGAGGTGGAAGTGGCAGGGAGGCCATCGTCGATGAAGATTTTAAACTGCGGCCTTTCATATTGGACGCCCAAAAGCGGGGCATCATCTATGATGTGGGTCACGGAGGAGCCAGCTTTTTCTATAAAAATGCCGTTCCTGCCATGAAGCAGGGATTGAGACCGAATACCATCAGCACCGATGGTCATGGCAGGAGTATACTCAGTGGTATGAAGGATATGTCCAATGTCATGTCAAAATTTCTTAATCTGGGAATGTCTATCCAGGAGGTGATTGCTGCTTCAACCTGGGTTCCAGCCCAAGTTATAAAGCGCGAAGAACTGGGACATTTAACCACTGGGGCCGAGGCAGATATTACGATTTTTAGGATTCGGACCGGTGATTTTGGATTTATGGATCGCACAGGTGGTGAGAAAATGAAAGGCAATCAAAAAATCGAAGTTGAAATGACAATCAGGGCAGGCACGATAGTCTGGGATCTGAATGGACTTTCAGTAGAGGAATATGGGGGATGAGGTTGAGTTGTTTAATTGTTGAACTGTAACTGTTGAATCGTTTAATTGTTTAATTGTTCCTTCCGAAGAAAAAGTATGCTAAAATTTTACTCGGACATCGCTTTTGAACGGGGTGTTGTTTGGTGGTGTTATGGTATTATGGTATTATGGTGCTATGGTATTATGGTGTTATGGTATTATGGTGTTATGGTGTTATGGTATTATGGTGTTATGGTATTATGGTATTATGGTGTTATGGTATTATGGGTTCTTGCCCCGGATAGACTAGTGTCACCAATGATTGGTCTGAGTCCGCCTTGAGGGGGCGGGGCGATGGAAAATGTGAGTTGAAATCTTTAATTGTTGATTTGTTTAAAGTAGGCAAAAATTTTACTCGTACATCGCTTTTGAATGGTGGTGTTTGGTATTATAGTGTTATGGTATTATGGGTTCTTCGCCCGGATGGGTTAGGTCATCGAATGATTGGTCTGATATCCTCCTAGGAGGCTGTTGAAAAACTAGGTTTTCTGCCAAAAAAGACCCCGTTTTTTCTAAAATACAAATCAGCGAATTTAATTACTGAAAAATTTTATGCAACATAATAAATACGTGCATCTTTTCTTAATGTGTTCGTAAGAGTGAATATTAGTCTTTCTATCAGCCTTAAAAGAGCTGCATTAAGAAGTGAAAATGCCGCTATGGCTTGTTTTGGTGTTCCTATACCAACCATTTTCCTCATGTATAAACTTATATTACAGCACATACCAGCTATTAGATTTCGCTTCTGGATATTCTCTGTCCCACTTAAAGTAGTTTTTCTGAGGTCTCCATTATCTAACAAATGAGTAAAGCTTCTTTCAAGAAGCTCACCCCTCCGCTTCTTAATGCTTTTACCGTATTTTGTGCGGACACTTTTGTGTGCATTTTTTACCGTTTTTTGTTGTGTCTTCGATAATTTATCCAGGTTCCGATTGATCGTCTTGTCATCAATAATTGTACGAATTCCCTTCTCTTGTAATTTACCAAGTTCATCAATATTAAAATATCCCCGATCTCCTGTTACTTTTTCGATAGTCTGTTCTTGTGCTTCATTTTCCAGTACGGTGTTTATTTGAACTTGGACATCTTCAATATGATCGGACATCCCCTTGTCATCTGGTTGATGTCCCGGCAGGGTGGTCACTTTCAGGATGGCTCCAGTTTCCATATCGACCAAATGTTCTGTCTTATGGACCATTTTGATTTTGCCCTGTTTAGTAGGCCCAATTTTCGCTTCCGGATCGTTGGGACTGTGCCACTCATCGTTCGACATCTTCTTATCCTCACGCTTACGATCAAATGTGCGTACTGCCTGCTTATCTTCCGAATCGACACCTTCATCCTGGGCTAATCTTTTTACATACGCATCGTACGTTTCTCCCGTATGGTTATTAACCAAGGTACGCATCGATGCATTCGCTTCTATTATGGAGGTATCAATACCTACCTGTTTCCCTTTTAATAGTTTGTTCTTACTCAATACGCCCAGTATAATCTCAAATGCTTTATCATATACTTCGGTCTTCAGTCGATTTCTTATACGACTTAACGATGAATGATCCGGGGTGTGTTCGGTTAATTCATACTTTAAAAAACCCCGAATTGAAATCGAATCGGCACACCTGCTGGCTATCCCCCTTTCACTCCCGATATTCTCGAAAAATCCGACCATCAACATTTTAAAATAAACATAAGGATCAATTCCTTTTCGTCCCCCTTTGGATTCATCTTCCTCATAGTATGGTATGCAAAGATCTCTTATCGTCTTATCAAAGTCAGCTGATCGCAGAGCGTAATCCAACTGTTCATAATATGCACTACCAGGTCCACTCACTATTTCAGAACTCACCGTCCATAGGCTACTTTGATGATCTCGCTCTTTTTTCCTAAACATTAGTTCTCTCAATTTATTCCAATATCAAGATACTAATATTATTCTATTTTGTTATGTGTTTGAATTGAGTATTTCAACACCCTCCTAGAGGGCCCCTTGGGGGCAAGGGGGGGAATTGGGTTGAAGTATCCTATAATCCCTCATCCTGGAAATCCTAATTCAGACAAAAAAGGATATTTATCCAAATTAAGGATTATTCATTGATTGTAATTCTATGATCTGAAATCGCAATTTCTCGTTTTCGGATTTTAGATCTTTCACAGCATTAACAAGGGCAGCTAAAATACTCCTGTCAGATAGACTGAGGTATCCATTTACATCTTTACCAACTGCTTCGGGCAATGCATCATTCACATTCTGTGCACTAAATCCCGTGTAAATCTGTTCTGTGTCCATGCCGGTACTCTGTTTCCATTTAAATTGGATCGGGTCCAATTTCATAATCTCATTTAATCCGTGGGTGTAGATTCCCACAACGTCCTTTAATCTCACATCCGAGGAAGCTGAGACATTTCCATTGGCATCAGTTTGCAAAGAACCCATCCCTAAACCTTGAAATCGAACACTTCCATTTGTATGCAAATGAGCAGTGGGATTAGGAGCCCCCAAACCAACGTAGCCGTTAGACCTTTTTATGGTAAAATCCGAACGAATATCGATAATATCATTACTAAAAACTTTGTGATTGATTACATAATTATCAAAGAAATTACCAGTTTCCCCACCATTCTTTAACATTAGAAGGGAATGGGAGACCATTATCTTCAATGACGAAATCCGTAGTCCGATGATCAATCTCAACACTTGTTTGAGAGAACATAGTAAGACCACAGGCCATTAAAAAAATAAAGAACGAAAAAGTGATCAGGTCTTTCATAACAATTGCAAGTTTGTATCTACTCCTAATATATAATATAATTCATGCAAATGAACAATTTCTATTCCACCTGGGGATGGATATCCTTCTTTCATAGCAAAGCTCCTATTTGAAGCTAAACCAAACTCAAAGTCGTAGTGCATGGAATTAGGATTAATAATTGAGCCTTTAATCTGTTCCAGCCATACCACGTGGTTTGCATCCGGGAAATGGGGCAAATCTCACTTTTTGTTATTGTCGAAAGATGATTGATAATCCTCTAAAATATCGCATTCCTCCAGATACCTGCAATACACATTGGCCCAGGTCATTTGCTCCGGGGTACTGCATTCGGATTCAAAAATGGAGGGCGATTAAAGCACATTTCGCGCGGCTTGCCGCCACATCCAGTCGATTAGGGTGATACAAGAACCGCATACCCCGGGGTGCATCCAAAGCGGAAGAACTGGCCATAGAAAAAATGACCAAAGGCGCTTCGCGCCCCTGAAATTTGTCTACGGTGCCAATCTGCAGACCTCCCAATGATTGCTGTATGCAGCGATACCTGAGCGTTATAAGGTGTGATGATCAGGATATCCCGGGTGAGAAATCGCTTTATTTCCTCCTGCCACCGGACCCGGTTATCCAAAATAGCATTGACCAACTGCTAAACAATTTCCACTTCTTCGATGGAACTGCTTTGATTTGCCTCATGGTTGACCGGAAGAAAAATCAATTGTTTTTTGATCGATGCCCGGATGTCCATCAATGATCTGCTGCTCCAGTCCTTTTTTAGAGAATAATCTTTGCTCATAAAAAACACCTGAGACAAATCATAATGGCCGGATGCAGGCGCGCGCCAACTCTTGGGCAGGAGAGACCCCTATCCGCCTTACCATGACTAAATCAGTTAGGTATGAGGCATACGTGGCTCCACCCAATAGCTAGTTTGTACAGTGAACCCCGTGGTTGAACACTCCGGGGCATGCCTGTTGGTGGTCCTCGTTAGCTGAAACAGGCAATTGTGACAGGTATATTGTAAATTGGAAAATTGTCGTCATCTAATCCTATTACATAATCTGAATACTCATCGTCAAGTCAATTTAGGATTTCAAAGCAGGATTGGTGACCCGTGCTTAGTCTATAAGCAACATTGCAGTTGTGCAGTTTAATGCACCTCTTCCGGCAGGTAGGAGGTGTGGGATGCACCCCATCGATCTGATCGTTAGTGTCGGATGAAGAGCACGGTAATTAGAAAAGATTCTTTTAGTATCAAAACAAGTTCGATAGAAAGCCCATACCGATTCCGGTTAACGGAATTGTATCTGTAATCAGGTTAGATAAAATCCTTTGTTCGTTCCTGGTCTGGAATGATTTATCTTACGTACTTTATAGAGTGGATCACCGATGCCATCCTGTAGGGTTTGAAAAAAATGCAAATGCCGAAACAAGGAAAAATCACATTTCAATTTATAAGCGAGCCAACGGATATCAATTTCGGTGGAAAGGTTCATGGTGGAGCCGTAATGAAGTGGATAGACCAAACTGCTTATACTTGCGCTAGAACCTGGGCAGAAACTTACTGTGTCACAGTTTATGCGGGTGGAATACGTTTCTACAGACCCATCAATATAGGCGATTTGGTGAAAATTGATGCTTATGTCATACATACCGGAAACACCAGTATCCATATAGCGATAGATGTATTTTCAAAGGAAATCTCCAAACGGCAATTTTTTCAAATAACCCATTGTATCTTTGTTTTTGTATCCCTTGACGAAAAAGGAACACCAACACCTGTAAAAAAATGGATTCCATCTACAGAAAAAGAAAAACAGTTGGAACAATATGCAAAAAGATTAAAAGAACTTCGAATAAAAATCGAAGACGAAATGAAACCATTCCTGAAGGGTGAATAAAAGAAATTACAAATTCGATAATTTTGAGTGGATTGATATTGAAAATCCAACTGAAAGTAGTTTGAAGGCTCTGGAACTTCCGTTTTCTATTGACCAAAATTTTCTGGAGGATGCCCTCAAATCTGGTCACTTGCCCAAGATAGAAAGAACTACGGACTATGTATTTATGATACTAAGGGCATATACTGGAACAGAAAATGAAAAAGCCATCGAAGTAGGTGAGATAAGTAATAAAATAGCTTTTTTTATTCATAAAAACGGATTGGTAACCATTCACCGAGCACCCTTTGAGTTTATTAAGAATACTCCGAAAGACCCCGAAACGCCTGATCAGGTTGTTTTATTTCTAATCAATGAATTGTTAATGACTTTTGAAAAACCAATAAGGCAACAATCCGATAAGATGGACCAACTCGAACAAAATATTTTCCTCAAAGGCGGAAATAATTTGTCTATAGAGAAACTCTATTTTGAAAAATCAAGGGCACGATTAGCAAAAAAGATACTCGTCATTATGCAAAACGTGATTAACCAATTTAAAGTAGAAGATAAATTAGCCTCTACATTGCAAGATCTGAAAGACACTATTTTAGACTTAATTCTTAGAACAGAAGAAGTGGTCGAAGATGCCAATGCTTTACTTAATTCCTATATGACCTTTACAGCACAAAAAAGCAATGATGTGATGAAACTACTAACCATTTTTTCAGCATTTTTCCTACCGCTTACATTCATCGCGGGAGTCTATGGAATGAATTTTGATAATATGCCAGAACTCAAATGGGAATATGGATACTTCATAAGCCTTTTAGTAATGTCGCTTGTCGCTATTACAATATATATTTGGTTCAAAAGAAAGAAAATAATGTAAAACCTGTACCTAACAACACCTTCGTTTTGGTCGTAGTGCCACCAATAAAGCTATTAAAAAAAGGGCATCTACTAAAAAGCAAATTTTCAATAGTTGGTGATTCGTGCTTATTTCCCGGCACGAGGGATAAATGATGCTG
>JBGTCB010000452.1:0-3008 GCA_041748995.1 Saprospiraceae bacterium
TTTGCCCGTGCACTCGCGAAAAGGATAGATGCTGTTCACATCAATAGTGATCTGATCAGGAAACAGTTGTCAGAGGATCCACTTTACACTAATACGGAGAAATCAAAGGTGTATGATCAGATGTTTGACCTGGTCTGCCGGACCCTGGAAATGAATAAAAGTGTCGTGGTAGATGCCACGTTTTCGAGAGAAGAGCATAGATTACCTTATTTTCGGTATATCCAACAAGAACAGAGTATCTTGAAAATTATCCAGATTACTGCTGCTGAAGACATTGTTAAACAGAGGTTAAAAGTTAAACGACCGGATAGTGATGCTGATTATGAAGTCTATAAAAAGATCCGGGCTGAATATGACGAACTTCCTGAGCCATCATTCTCCATTAGTTCTACTGATTTCGAGCTGGAACAAATGATAGCTAAAGCTCTGGAATATATTGGTATAAATGTGGAAAAATGACCAGGGAGGAGATTAACAGATTGATTAGCACCGGTTTTCCTGGTGGTCAGATGTGTAAAGAGCTGCTGGAAACCCATATTTCCTGGGTGATTCTTTGTCAGGACTATGCTTTCAAGATCAAGAAACCTTTGAAGTTGAGTTTCCTTGACTTTTCTACGCTGGAAAAAAGAAAGAAGTATTGCGAACGGGAACTTATCCTGAACAAGCGATTGGCCCCAAGGATGTATCTTGACATCAAAACTATAAACCTAAACCACCAGCAGTTTTCAATTGGTGGTGAAGGGATCATCGCAGACTATGCGGTGATGATGGTCAGGCTGAATCGTGACCAGGAGATGAACAGATTATTAACCGCAGGTAAAGTTGATAAATCAGACATCCGTAAGATTGCGTTGCAATTAGTAGATTTTCACACTTCGGCCGAATTAATTCATGATGCAGTTACACCTAAAACCTTAATAGAAGATTTTTCGGATATTGAGCAGATACTGCCATTCATTGAAAATTTGGAAGACATTAAGGCTTCTGCGCTCCTGAAGGAAATTATAGTTTTTGCAAACTTGTTTATTGACAAACATCGGGATTTGATTTTAGAACGATCCCGGGCTGGATTTGTCAGGGATTGTCATGGTGATTTACATTCCGGAAATATATTTATTCTGGAGAATCCCATCATTTTTGATTGCATCGAATTTAGTGATCAATTCCGGCATATCGATATCCTTAACGAACTGGCTTTCTTTTGTATGGATTTGGAGTTTTACGGACGTAAAGATTTATCGGATTATTTTGTAGAAACATATTTGCAAAAGATGAAGGTCACCCTTGGAGAAAATGAACAAAAGCTATTCTTATTTTATAAGTTGTACCGGGCAAATGTAAAAACAAAGGTAAATGCATTGAAGGCGATGCAATCAGATTCTGACCATGACACGAAAGATCGTTTAAGTTTGTTCAGAAAGTATTTCTCCCTGATGGTAAGTTACTATAACGAATTGATGGGTCTGGCTTGAACCGATAAACCAGTGCGACTTTATAGGTTCAAAAGCAGATCAGTAAGTCTAATAAAAACATTGACCCCGTTGACAATGAGATCGTCGGGAAAATCGTAATCTTTGTGATGAAGGGGCAATGCCTGAAGGCCGGCACCCAGGCCGAAAATGGCTCCTTTGTAGTTTTGAGTAAAAAGTCCGAAATCTTCGCCCCATTTGAAGGGAGTCGACAAATTGACCGATGGCAGTTGAAGTTGCTGAGCTGCCGTTTTAATCAGAGCAATACATTCCGGGTCATTTTTAGAAGAAGCAAATTGTTGAATTAATTCATACCTGTAGCGAAGTTGGTTTTTATTGCAGATCTGATCGATGTGGCTTATCAGATGGTCTGAAAGTCTTTTTAAGTTTTGAGAAGTCCAGGCTCGCATTGTAAAATGCACTTCAGCTGTTCCCGCCGACATGCCATAGGCTTTTTGTCCTAAAATGACGTATACCGGAGTTATTAAGGTGAAGTCGTCGCGATCAGGCTTGTTATTGGAAAGGTTATCACTGATATGTAAAATCCCGGATACAGCTTGTGAAGGATTGTTCCCTTTTTCCGGTTCGGCAGCATGAGTAGCCACGCCGTCCAGGTAGATGATCAAACTTTGTACTGCAGCTGTAAAAATGCCTTCGCGGTATATGACACAGCCTTTTTCAAATCCTGGTAAATTATGCAGAGCAAAGACATAATCAGGATTAAGAATGGAGAAACCCGGATCCTTGAGTATGGCTCTTGCTCCTTCTCCCGTTTCTTCGGCAGATTGAAAAAGCAGGATAACTCTGCCTTTGGTATAGTTTGCCTTATGCAAAAAAGGAGCTAATCCAGCTACAATGGCCATATGCCCATCATGACCACATTTATGTGAAACACCTCCATTCCGAGATGCATAAGCAAGCATATGGCTATCCTCCTGGATCGGTAAGGCATCAAGTTCACAACGAAACAGAATCGTTGGTCCTTCTTGTCCATAGTTATAAATAAATGCAATGCCGTTTCCTCCGATATTCTCAAGGATTGTAGATGGCTGCCATGGCAACATAAATGATTTGATCCTTTCTGCCGTAAATTTCTCCTCACCTGACAATTCAGGGTGTTGATGTAAATCTTGCCGAAGACAGATTAGTTTTTCAAGGGGTAATTTCATACAGTTCTATAGTTAGTTCATTTCTATCATTTCCAAAATACAATTATAATGCTTTGCATTTACCACTATGCTTATGGACTGAGAGAAAACCGGTTGGAAGGAGTTATCGCTTTCTGATGATTTTGTGGTAGTAAGCGGATTGTAGTCGTGAATAGCAGGAGGGGCAAACAATGATTGGAAAGGATGTAGGGGAATAGGGAGGACATAATGCTGTTTTTATTATATTGACCCACATGTGTCCAAGATAAATACTTATTAAAAAAATAGGTACTCAGAGTCAAGGAATTAGGCCTTGAGCAGAGCGTATTTCGAAATGGATCCTATAGATTATCAAATAATGTATTCTGAGGAGGTGCATGAGCCTTTTCAA
>JBGTCB010000453.1:0-2291 GCA_041748995.1 Saprospiraceae bacterium
CTCCTGGGAGGTAGTTCTAACGAGGGAGCCAACAGTATTTGTCAAACTTCCGATGGAGGTTATATTGTTGCCGGCTACACCGACTCCTCCCAAAATGATGATCCTGTACCTAACTCAAATGGCGGTCTTGATTACTGGATAATTAAATTGAATAACTTTGGTGAAATTCAGGAATAATCACGGTCGATCGGCAGAAGGGTGCTCATGATTTCTGCGGTTCCCAATGGAGAATGGTCAGTTGGTGGGTCATTACAGGCAGCCACCTGTGGAGGACTGCTTGGAATCGTCAATGGTACAGACGGGATTCCTGAAGACCTTTTACTTAATCTGGCTTCCCGGACTCAGTGGGAAGTTCCATTTAATAATACCTACATTAATTATTCCAGAGATAATCTTCCTAATTATAATCGTATCAGTGATATTGTTGACAGGATACTTATCATTGCGGAAGAAGCTATCCTAAACAACGGGGGGAAGAAAATGGAAAATGAATCTGGTGTTTATATCAGATAGCAGCCGATAGGTGACCGAATTAAAAGTCTATATTTTTGAGGCCAGAAAATTCAAAATTTAGTTGTTTTACTTTGAGAGAAAGTAATATGAATTTTCCAATTTATACATCTGATCAATTCCTTTTTCTAAAATAGAAAAGTCCTGAACCCTATATCCAGGACTTTCTTATTCATGTCCGCAGAGTTTAAGGCCTACATTTTTGGGGGAGCATCATCGCTATAACTGTCACGGATGCAAACCCATTTTCCATTGCGTTTCTCAAAAACCGAAATGTATTTTCCTGTTGTCTTGCTGCCATCTTTATGGGTGGTGGTTGATTTACCCACTTCGACCGCGAGATTACCCTGGGCGAATACATCGACTACTTCAAATTGAATGGAGGTACCTGTTGTATCTGCTGCCATTTGCTCTTTTGTGAGTGCGAGAATGGCTGCTTTACCCTTGGCTGCTGGCTTGTTTGGAGCATGACTGACGGCATCATCGGCATAGTACTTAACGACACCATCCGCATCTCTTGCGATTTGGGCCTTGGCGTAAGCGTCTTCCATGCTTTGCAATTCAGCTCGCAGGGCAGTCATATCTATGGCATCATGTTCGTGATCATGATCTTGTGTCCCTTTGGTATCACATGCAATGAAAGTCAAAGAAGCTAGGGCGATGAGAAGTAAAAGTAGGTTTTTCATGAGTTATGTCTTTAAACAAAATGTAAATAGGTAATATACGAAATTCGAGAATATTAATTCGTTTGTCAATATCGTCCCTTAATTCTCCTCTATCGCAAATTATCAGGTTGCATTTCTGCTCTGATGGTATGGTAATGGAAGTATTGCCCGAATTATGATGAATGCTGAACTGTGGCTGGAGGACGAACAAAGATTATCATTCCCACAGTATACAGGTCAGATTACTTACTCAATCTCCGCTCTCTGTCTCGTCTAAGTCAGCCCGGAGTCTTGTTCGGATGATGGATCGTGCTCATGCTTTCAGCCATTGGTTTAACTCCAAAGACCGGTTAGCTGCCATAGAGCAATTACAGATGAGCCAGACATTTAAAGAGACTGAAGAAGCATCGCTTCAGTTTCCTCAGGTATCGATCTCCGTCATTCTGGAATTATTATATCTTTAAAGTTCTGCTAGATCTTTAGCCTTGCCCATAGCACTTGGGTTTTCTTCAACAATATACCATTGTCAGTATGTCAGACTTTTCAAAAAAAACCCGGAGAAATTTCCTCAAAAAATCGCTTTCAGGAGGAGTTGCACTATCGACTATACCGGTCCTTGGTCATGGATTAAACCCATCCAATGCAAATCAAAGTTCCCCGCGGATTCATAAACCGCTGCCACGATTGCCTTGCAATATCCTGATTGCCGGTGGTCTGGATCAAACCTGTGAACAACAGATTCTGGCGATATCACCTCAGATCGAACTGATGAAGGGTCTGAAGGATAAAGCTTATCAGGATGCACTGAAGAAGGCCGATGTCTATTATGGCATGATCAGTGAAACTGATTTTGCCCTAGCTGACAACCTGAGCTGGGTGCAAAATGTCTCGGCCGGGGTGGAAAAGCAGGTTTTTCCCTCTGTGGTTTTGTCCGAAGTGATGCTAACTAATGCCAAAGGGTGTTATGGTCCGTCCATAGCTGAACATGTGATGGGTCTGTTATTTGGCCTGACCCGCAAGATAGGAAGTCAGATCAGGAATATGCGTGAACATAAGTGGGGTGGTTCTGGTGATCAGGTCGAAATGAAGAATCTGACGATGGGTATCGTGGGTTTT
>JBGTCB010000454.1:0-5241 GCA_041748995.1 Saprospiraceae bacterium
CTATTGATCCTACAACGTTAATTTTTGATTTTCTTTCAATATGGTGTAAATGAAAATTGATAAAATCTGTGAAAGCCTCCGACAGCATTTCTTGCATAAACAGCTGGTCCTTAACGGAAAAGACGTACTCCGTAAATTGGGCCAAAAACTGATTGGGAGCGGTTTTATCTTTGAACTCGCGCAGAAAATCAAGTCTGTCTTTGGGTAAATACGTGGAAAAATATTGTTTTAGCCGGGTAGGGAGCAAATCATAATAATATGCCCTTATTAATCGCCTTCCAATGTCCATACCACTGCCTTCATCCCCTATTGGATATCCCAGCGAGTGCCCACTCTGCAACCGATGACCATCATAATAACAGGCATTGCTACCGGTTCCCAAGATGCAAACCACGCCCGCTTCCATGCCACACAAAGCCCGGGCAGCCCCTAACAAATCGGAAGCAAATTCGATGGTTCTGACTGATAAAGTTTCTTCGAACCGTTTTTTCATCATTTCCAGATGGGAGGCAATGCCGACACCGGCTCCATAATAGTGAATATCAACAAGGGTACCTCTCAGCTCATTACGCAGGTCATCTAGTAAACTGTCCATTCGGTCAACAGACTGCGATACCGGATTATAGCCTCCAAAGGTAAAAGACTTCATAGTAGCATCAAGAACCAGGATCCAATCGGAACCGGTAGCTCCAACATCACCGATTAACCGTGCTGTCATAAGGTACAGAAGATGAGAGGTGGGTTAAAAACTACTGAAATTTATCGCGAAAATAGAGGTTTCTTTTCGTTTCAGAGGTACATTCCAAAATCCGTCAAAAACTATACGTGATGGATAGTAGTGATCGTGAATTTTCTCTAACCGAATATCCATGCGCACATCAAACTGATAAAAAGGTTTGTATTGAGCAAGCCGGTAGGATCGGCCAAGGACCTGAAAATCGAATTTCGCAAAATAAGTGATCAATTCTTTTATTACAGTTTTATTGTTGTGATCAACTTCGTATTCTGGTTTTAAGCGGATTTCAAAAACATACGCATCCGTTTTATCTAAATATTTATCTGAATGGATAAAGAAATCATAACGCTCCATCATTTTGTCCGAGAAGATTTCTGTTTTATCACCGATCAAGGGAACATCACTGTGTGTACCGGGAGAAAAAATAAGCTTCTTTAGCTCTGCGACATGACCTTCTCTACCATCACCCTCAAAGCGGATATCAAGGGGCAATACTTGAACATGACAGGTAGTATCATGCAACAAGAATAAACGGTCAAAGAGTTCATAGGTATAATAATTTACCTCTTGTTTCCTTTTTTTTAGAAAATTCCCGCTGGTCTCTTCGTATAACTTTTCCTGGAACCGACAACCATTTTCAATGTGTTGATGGTACTGACCAACATAAGTGGCAGATTCCCTTTTTTTACGATCAAAAAAAGTCATCCTGGTTTCAAAATGATAATCGGATGCCCGCAAATTTCTGAACGCCTGATAAAATGAGGCATCTTCTCTCACCAGGTCAATAAAATCTTTGACAGAAAAATCTTTTTCCGATGCTTTTACCACAATGGAATCCAAATAGACAATTTTCGCAATTTCATCACTGATCGATTTCTGGGGATAGGCAGTACCCAACCAAAAATAGCTTCCATAAAATAAAATGAGTAGGTGTTTTCTTTTCACTACAGGCCTCTATTTAGCTCCGAATGAGATATCAAATCTGAGCATCCAATAGAACGATTTGATCATCCAAAAAGTTTTATTGCCTACATGATTATGTAGATCTGCTGCACATTCATTTCGTTCTACGTGTTAAACCGAAATTGTGCATTAGACTTTCTATTATCTCAAAAACCGCTGGAGCACCCGTCTTTATTGCACTTCTGCCTTTCACGACAAAACCCTAATACATAATTCCGGTTAAAAACCCTTAGATTTGCGTGGAGAAAAATTACATTAAAAACATGATAAATAAAATCACCGTCATCGGTGCCGGGACTATGGGAAATGGCATTGCCCAGTTATTTGCGCTCCATAAATATCCGGTAATTTTAGTCGATGTATCTATTGAACAAATTGACAAAGCCCTCAGTTCGATTAGCAAAAATCTGGATAGAATGGTGAAAAAGGATCGAATTTCTTCGGAAGACAAGATCCGGACCCTAATTGGGATAACGACAAGCACAACGATTGCAACGGCGGTGAAGGAAGCTGATCTCGTCATTGAAGCGGTATCAGAAAATGAAAATTTAAAAGAACAAATATTTGCTGAGTTAAGCCAACTCAGCAGAGCCGACTGTATATTGGCTACCAATACATCTTCTATTTCGATCACCAAACTGGCATCGGCGGTTAAAAATCCATCCAGAGTGATCGGGATGCATTTTATGAATCCGGTTCCTGTGATGCAGCTGATCGAAGTGATCCGGGGCTTTCAAACGAGTGATGAGGTTACCCGTTCCATCACGGATCTATGTAAAAAACTTGAAAAAACTCCTGTGGAAGTACGGGATTATCCAGGATTCATTTCAAACCGGATTTTAATGCCCATGATCAACGAGGCTGTATGGGCTTTGCATGAAGGCGTCGCGGAGAAGGAAGCAATTGATACCATTATGAAACTTGGAATGGCCCATCCTCTAGGCCCGCTCGAGCTGGCTGATTTTATAGGATTGGATGTGTGTCTGGCTATCCTGCGGGTCTTATACCAGGGCTTTGGCAATCAGAAATATGCACCCTGCCCACTTTTAGTCAACATGGTACATGCAGGTTTGCTGGGAAGAAAGAGTGGAGAAGGATTTTATAAATACTGAAACGAATACCGGTATATCGAATTTTGATTAACTCAAACGGTCAGGCTTTAGCCAGGGTAAAACCAAAAGTAGAACCCAGTCCGGGAGAGCTTCGGACGTTAATGGTTTGATTATGCGCTTCAATAATGTGTTTTACTATCGACAACCCAAGACCGGATCCCCCGGCATCTCTGGAACGACTTTTATCTACGCGATAAAACCGATCAAATACATGCTTCAGATGCTCCTGACCGATACCCAAACCATTATCTGCAACCTCCAGTAAAATATATTTATCCATATCATAAAAACCTACTTTGGTAAACCCGCCATTTCGACCATATTTGATGGAATTAAGAACCAAATTATCCAGTACCTGCCGGATGTATTCCCGATCTGCTTTTACCTGAAATTGTTGAGCGGCTCCTTCCTTAAAATTCAATTGAATTTCCCGTCGTTGCGCTGTCATTTCATGGGATTCAAAAACTTCCCTGACAAGTTCCTTGATATCAAATTTTCGAATGTCCAGAATCAGATTGCCTGATTCAAGTTTAGAGATGGTTTCCAGATCATCGACAATGGTGATCAGGCGTTCGACATTTTTAGCGGTTCGATCAAGGTACTTTACATTAATAGTTGGATCTTGTAAACCCCCGTCAATCAATGTATGAATATAACCCTGAATATTAAAAATCGGTGTCTTTAATTCATGAGAAACATTTCCCAAAAAATCCCGGCGGTAGTTTTCTAAAGTCTTAAGTTGGTCAATTTCCTGTTGACGGTCCTGGGCCCACAGAGCTACATCTTTCTCCACATCCTCAATAATGTGATCATCGCTGTCAATATTTCTCTGCTTTTTACTCGGATCTAATTTCAGCCGGTGAATGGTTTTATAGATCAGTTTGATCTTTCTGAAGATATATTTTTTTAAAAAAAATAAATTAACGAAATAAGCAATGATAATTAACCCTCCGAGAGCCAGAGGCCAGACCCACCAAACCGTCTCACCGGTAATTGATGTCAGCAACATATCAAAAAACATCATACAGATGCCAATTACTATTGCCGAGTATATTGAAATTTGGCGTGGTGTGAGATTCTTAAACATCAAATCTCTATTTTGTATCCGATACCTTTAAGTGTCTTAATGTAATTCTCTCCGACCTTCTCCCGAATTCTTCGCACATGCACATCAATAGTCCGCTCTCCGACTATAATTTCAGAGTCCCAGATCTTTCGAAATATTTCCTGCCGGCTAAACACCTTCCCAGGTGCGGACATCAATAATTCAAGTATCTGAAACTCTTTTTTAGCAAGATCTAAAGACCTGCCTTCTAAGGTTACTTCAAATTTGACCCGATCCAGAATCAGATCACTTATTTCATAAGTATTTTGATCTTCTGTTTGTCTTTTCTTTCTACGCAGAAGTGCATTAAGACGACTACGCAACACATTCGGTTTAATGGGTTTTACGATAAAATCATCTCCTCCATGATCGAGTGCTGCTACCTGCGTATAATCTTCACCCCGGGCTGTCAGGAAAGCTATCATCGTATTGTCAAAATTTTCATCCTCCCGCAGCTGACGACATACCTCTATACCATCGAGATCAGGCATCATCACATCGAGCAGGATCAGATCGGGTTTAAATTCCCGGGCTTTATCAAGACCCTCACGACCATTTTCGGCAGTTTCAATTTGATAACCATCTTTTTTCAGATTGTAGGTGATAAAATTGAGGACGTCTTCTTCATCATCAATCACCAAAATTCTAATAGTAGCAGGATCAGTCATCTCAATGAATTTTAATTAGGTACGTTATCTGCTTTTTCCGAAATCTGAGTTTCGAGCGTATCCATCCGATCCAACATCATTTGAAAAATGGAATCAAGTTTATCCGGATGTGCATATAACCATTCGACGTTTTGATCTAAGACAACACGACTAATCTGATATTTATCCAGTATCTGCTGCTTATAAGCTTTACCGATACTATCCTTGACCGATCCGGCTGTCTGGTGAAAAGCGGCGTTTAATATATAGCTGTCGGTAAGGATTTTGACCAGCAATGAATCTTCAAGTATGACTTCAGGTGGGTCAATTTGCCCGTATTCGCATGCTGTAAGGAAGCATGCAGCCAAATTAACTGTAATGAAGACAAAATATTTTATCAAAGTAATCCAAACATTTTAGGGTAATAAAATTCTGTCATTCGACCTTTACCCGCCATTACATCCAGCCAGCTATCCACATCAAATATAATTTTGGCGATACCACATGTGGGTACGTTATCTACCTTCCCATTAGAAAACCGGTTTAAAAAATCGGTCATTCCCGGGTTATGTCCAAAAATTGCCACGGTATGAAAATTGTCGTTAATTTCCTGAACAACTTTCAGAATTTGACCCGGAGAAGCCAGATAAAGCCGGGAGTCCTTTTCAAAAGCAGGAT
>JBGTCB010000455.1:0-2990 GCA_041748995.1 Saprospiraceae bacterium
ATTTTCCTCTATGTGAATTATCGACTAAATGATGTTCAGCCGCTCTCGCCGCCTCTGGCTTTGTTGATCCCCTACCCGGCAAGCCTCGGCAGACGGGTCAGTCAGTTACAACTTCCTCTAGATCTCCGGGGTTGGAAATGATGAATAATTACGAGCAGATTTTTTACGCTAGACAAGGCAGAAAACGCAGGCAGAGCCATAGCTCTGACGAGGCTTTGCAACGCAGTATAGCGCAACAAAGATGCCGGAATTGGCATCAATTTTTGACGCCGGAAATCTACATAAGCTTCCTTCGTCTCACCGCTCCAGAGACGACGATCTACGGCTTCAGAACCAACCTGAGTATTTCAACAGCCTCCTAGACTCTGTCTGAATCAGCAACCGCCACTCAATTAATTGTGGTAGGCCGTATTGTGTGCCAGATCACCACCGCAAGTTGCACATTTTCCAGCCGCACCAGCACCTCCGGCACAACCGGCAGTACAGGTATAATGCCAGACACCGGCTGCATTTTGTGCAGGTTCCGGAGTTGTAGAGATGGTGGGTGTCTGATCTCCCAGATTTATACTTGGATTTATACTTGGACTGGAGGTGGCAGCCTGATTGTGATAAGCCTGATTATGCTCATATTCCGAACCACAAACCGGACAGGTTCCTGCTGCTGCACCGCCACTGCCTTGACAATTGTTCGGGCAAATATAGTGGGGAACTGTCCCGCTGGTACTCAATGCATTGGGATTTGCAGGCGGAGGAGTTACACTTCCGGGAGGCAAATCACGCAGCGTACTTCGGGCATCATCACGCACCGAATCTTTATTGGTATTATTGCAGGATATAGTCAAACTGATAAGTAATACGATGACAAACAACTGTGATAGAATCTTCATATTATAGATATTTCTAAAGTGATATAGTTAGATACTAAGGCAAAGGTAAGGATAAATCTCTATTCATAATGAATATCATGGATCCCGAGTCCAGCATATTGAGTGCGAAAAATGTGACAAGTTTCTCGACCTGACCATCCACAATGGGGGGTGCCGGTTTCTGAGTCAAACCTGAAACAATTATTGATCGTAACGCATTATAACCTGAGATAAGTATTTGAAAACACTACAAAAGCAACCATGAATATCAACAAAATCGAATTAAAATTTCTCACCATCGATGACTACGAAGAACTAAAGGAAGCGATGATTGAATCGTATGCCATGATGCCTGGAGCTTACTGGAAACGACATCATATTGAGAATCTGATTTCAAAATTTGCCGATGGTCAGGTAGTGTTGCGGGTCGATGATGCCGTGGCAGGATGTGCTCTATCCATCATTATTAACTCCGATGATATTGAAGTTGCCCATACCTATAAACAAATTACGGGAAATTACACGTTCGACACCCACCAGCCACAGGGAGATATTCTTTATGGTATCGATGTTTTTATCAAACCTGAATTCCGTGGTTTAAGATTGGGCCGGAGACTGTATGATTACCGAAAGGAATTATGTGAAAAGTTAAACTTAAAAAGTATTGCTTTTGGAGGCAGAATACCCAATTATCATAAATATGCCGATACATTAAGTGCTAAAGAATATATTGAGAAAGTCCGCTCGAAAGCAATTGATGATCCGGTTTTGAATTTTCAACTTTCCAATGATTTTCATCCTGTGCGGATCATTAAAGGTTATCTGGAAGGAGATGCAGCCTCTGAAGAATACGCAGTACTTCTGGAATGGGACAATATATACTATGAAAAGAAACAGTTAAATCCTGCTTCAACCAAAAAAGTGGTTCGACTTGGATTGATCCAGTGGCAGATGAGGTCTTATAAATCGCTGGATGATCTGATGCAACAGGCGGAATACTTTATTGATGCAGTATCCGGATACCGGAGCGATTTTGCCTTATTTCCTGAATTTTTTAATGCTCCTCTGATGGCTGATTTCAATCACCTGTCAGAGTCGGATGCTATTCGAAGTTTGGCGGCCTATACCGATATCATTAGAGATCGGTTTTCGCAGCTTTCAATTTCTTACAATATCAATATTATCACCGGAAGTATGCCTTATCTTGAAGACGATGTACTGACCAATGTCGGATTTTTATGTCACCGTCATGGAAAAATTGAAAGATATGAGAAAATTCATGTGACTCCGGATGAGAAGAAAGTCTGGGGCCTTCATGGGGGTCGGAAAATAAATATTTTTGAGACAGACAGCGGACGCATTGGAATTTTAATCTGTTATGATGTTGAATTTCCCGAATTAAGCAGAATCCTTAGTGAGCAGGGAATGGACATTCTCTTTGTGCCGTTTTTGACTGATACCCAAAACGGTTATTCCCGTGTACGTCATTGTGCTCAGGCCCGGGCGATAGAAAATGAGTGTTATGTTGCCATTGCCGGAAGTGTAGGTAATTTACCAAGAGTACATAATATGGATATACAGTATGCCCAATCAGCTGTATTCACTCCCTGCGATTTTGCTTTTCCTTCTAACGGTATTAAAGCGGAGGCCACTCAAAATACCGAAATGATTCTTGTCGTAGATGTTGACTTTGACCTGATCCGTGAATTGCATAATTTTGGGAGTGTCCGTAATTTAAAAGATAGACGGCGTGATTTATATGATGTCATAGCGACCAAAGGGAACACCCTCAATTCGGGGAAAGACCTGGGTCTTCCCTTTACCGGTGATGCTGTCAGGGGTGAAACCCTGTCCTAGGAGGCTTGAAATACCCAACTTGCGCTGATATTTGTAAGATCACTTTTTCTGTAAAAAGAATTCAGCCGTTCTCGTCGTTTCTGACATTGTTGATCCTCAGTCAGTTACGACCCGGTAGATCTCCGGGGTTGGAAATGATGAACAATTACGAGCATATTTTTGCGCTAGACAAGGCAGAAAACGTAGGCATAGCCATAGCTCTGACGAGGCTTTCTAACGCAGTATAGCGCAACAAAGGTGCCGGAATTGGCATCAATTTTTGACGCC
>JBGTCB010000456.1:0-11705 GCA_041748995.1 Saprospiraceae bacterium
TACTGCAAACGACATAGCAGCGGTTAGTGCCATACAAATAGCTAAAGCAGCAGGTAAGAGGATACCCGAAGATGTTGCGGTGATCGGATTTAATGATGATCCCATTTGTGAAATCGTTGATCCTCCATTGTCATCCATGTATCACCCCGCGTATGAGATGGGACGTATTTGCGTGGAGCGAATTCTGAAAAGTATTTTACTTTTCAATCACGAAAATGATTTTTCCATCCTGACCACTGAATTGGTTGCCCGGAGATCTTCTCTGAGAAAATTGCACTAATATTGTTTAGAATCAGTTTTTATCCGGGTACTTTTGCCAGGTCTTATTCGCTCTGATTTATCCCCAAAATGCATAATCCCCGTTCAATTGTCAACTGCTTATCTACTATAAGCAAATAACCTGCTTTGCCCAGACACTTCGTGGTTTTGTCGCTTCGAGATCACTGTATCTCGACCGGGTATCCGCCCCGGATTGCTCTTCATCTACCTTGTTAGAATACCGATTTCAGCGAAGGAGGGTAAATTCCCATCGGTTGTTTTAATGGCTTTTAATTTAAGGAACCGGCATTGTTTTTCGGGAATTTCTACCCGTTGGCAAACAGGACTATTTTGGATATTGCTAAACTCACCTCTCTGAATTAAAGTGTATTGCCCTCCTGTAATACTTGTATAAAGTTCATATTCGGAAATAATTCCGGAGAACCAACGGTTTTGTGGTGGCAAATACGTAAATCCCTTTAATAGCACTCTCTCTCCGAGATCAATAATAATTTGATTGCGATCACTGGCAGACAAGGTCCAGAAACTATCTTCTTTTCCATCAATAGCTAGAATCGCATTCGTATCCTGACTATTTATTTTCCACTTGGCAGCCGGGATGTCAAAATCCATTCTCGTAATTTCACTTTTTTCACTTCTTTCATCAATACCAATTGCCTGTATGGCCCCTGCCTGCAGAAATTCGAACGGTTGCTCATATAAATTGCTATTTCCATCCGGTTCAACCTCGCCTATTGTATAAAAAACAGCAACGTTTGAATCAGGAACAGCGATTGATACCAGTCCGGATTGGGATCGCTGGATGACCGGAGGATATAATAAGGGTTCAGCGCGATAAAGTTCAATGTTCGAAATGACCGGGCATGCTTTGGAATCATTAATGTTAAATCGGATACTGTTCGTAGACACATCCTGAAATCTTAAAATTCTTTTATATCCTATGGTTGTTTCGTCTGCAATTTTCTGCCAGCCTGTATCAGAAAGAAATTCCAGATTGAATGATTTTATCCTTTGACCTAAAGAAATATATTCCTGTACTAAAAAACGGTTTATGGTCACAGTTGAATCAAACTTCAAAGTCAAAGTTGCCTTCAGCACACTGTCATCGGTCGTCCAATAAGTAGATGGATCTCCGTCCAAAACATTTTCAGCGGAAAACATTTTTCCTCGTTCCTGACACGCGATGACCTGGGCATTTTCGGTAAGATTGGTGGCAAAATCACTGTGGATTTTCTCCATCATTTTCTGTAACTGACGTGCGTCTGTTTCATGCACCAATCCACGTTTATCGATAGGAATATTCAAAAGCAAAGGTGTATTCATTCCAATCGATTCGTAATAGATATCGACGAGTTTTGGGACTGATTTCACTTTATGATCTTCATATTCGTGGTAATACCAACCCGGACGGATAGAAACATTGGTTTCTGCCGGCACCCAGTGGGTTCCATTCTCCTGACCATCTGCCCAGTCGGTATGGTAGGTGGGCATTCCTCCATAAACGGAATCCCGCATGAGATTTGACCATAGAGTAGGGTAGGAGTGCCCGTCTTCGTTGCCTATCCAACGTACATCTGGCCCGGCATCGCTAAAAATCACTGCCTTAGGCTGCCATTCCCGGATCACCTGGTAGGTGCTTACCCATCCATAGTAGGTTAATTTATCCACCAGGCGTTCTTCATTGGCGCCTCCATAATAACCGGTGCCACCATTAGCTCCGTCAAACCAAACTTCGAAAATGTCACCATATTGGGTCAGTAATTCCTTCAATTGTCTTCGCATATAAACCACGTAGTCGTGCGTGCCATAATCAGCATGATTACGATCCCAGGGTGAATAATAAATGCCTAATTTAAGGCCGGATTCCCGGCAGGCATCCGCCAGTTCGCGTATGAGATCACCCTCACCATCACGCCAGGGAGAATATTTAACGGAGTGCTTCGTATATTTCGATGGCCAGAGACAGAATCCATCATGGTGCTTGGCAGTGATGATGACTCCCTTCATTCCGGCGTTTTTAAAAGTTTGTACCCATTGCCGGCAATTGAGGGCGGTGGGATAAAACAAGGCCGGATCTTCGGCTCCGGTTCCCCATTCCATGTCGGTGAAAGTATTCATGCTAAAATGCACAAAAGCATAAAATTCAAGTTCCTGCCATGCCAGTTGACGGCCGCTGGGTGTCGGCGATACTGGGTCGGGAGGAGATATTTCAGGCTGGCAACCTGTCAGTAAGCCATATAGAAGAACTAAGAAACAATAGGGTGAAAGGAAAGATACGATTTGTTGCATGGAATTTGTTTAGCCGTGGCTAAAAATAGCGAAAGTTTGCTGATGCGTTCCGGGATTGAGCTAATGAGCCAAAACCTGATGGGAGTCAATTCATTGCCGGTACGAATCGAATCTGAATCAATGGTTCCAGGGACTAGGTTAGCCTCCTACTCCTAAGGTTACCATGCAAAATGGGTCGGGACGTAAAAGGAGATTGACCTGTTAACTCACTGCAATCCAGACAGCGCATCATGAAAACAAAATTGTTCGTTATCTTTAAAGGATGCATGGCTAAGCATCGTTTGCTGAAGTACTTCTGAGAAATTTGCAGTCTTTCACGAATGAATCTGACCTGGAAAGCGTTCGAACCATAGTGAAACCCTATGAATTTTCATGCGTAGCAAGTTAATCTGTGGTCTATTTTATCCAAATTCGTAAACAAAATCGAAATGCATATTTTGAAAATATTCCTGTATTCACTGCTGAGCCTAGTCTGTATCCCATTGACTGGTCAGACCTCTCAGAATAAAGGAAAGATAACACCCTATCTGCTTGATACCTTTGTCGATGGTACTTTGTATTATAAGGCATCACCCCCACGCGATGCCAAATTCAATTACCACTTGCTAGGGCAGGAAGTTGTCATGGATTTCAACAATAATAAAGTACCGGTAAATAACTTTCCTAATTTGGATAGTGTGCATATTGGCGATCGAAACTTCATTTTGGTAGATGGTAAATCTTATGAGCAATTGATTCCGGGCTCCGTTCAATTGCTGATGGATTATAAATATACCTCCCAGATCGAACCCAATACCGGCGCCTATGGTACAAAATCTCATGCAGCTGCTGTTGTGGTGGCCGACCAGCGAATCAAACCCAATGATTTTTATGCTCTAACATGGAATGAAGGTTATGAACTAGTCAACCGGTCGGACTTTTATATCGTTCAGAAGGATAAATGGTCAAAATTTTCGAGTGCCAACCAACTGGGACAAATATTCAAGGACAAGAAGAATGAAATAAAAGATTTCGCCTCACAGAATAAAACAGATTTCAGCAGTACGGAGGATGTAAGAGAATTAGTAAATTTTGTGTTGGGTATTAAATTATAAACTTAGCCTCTATTTACTTCTGAATAATTGCTTTTATTATGAGCGAGGCTGATTGAGGTGCTCAACTACAGTTCCTCTGCCAATTTTATAAAATACTTCATCGCTTCCGGATTACGGATAGTCCCCAGGTCGGGTTTTTTCTGAGCTTGATTTTTCAAGAAAAGCCGTTTCACCGGTACTTCCATTTTTTTACCACTAAGCGTGTAAGGAATATCCGGAACAGGTTTAATCACATCGGGTACATGACGGGGTGAACATTTTTTCTTTAAGGTATTATTTATTTTTTCCTTCAGCGATTCAGATAATTTAATTTCTTTATTTAAAACAATAAAGAGAGGCATGAAATCGGTCCCATCTTCTCTATCGATGTTAATAATTAAGCTGTCTTTTAATTCAGAAAAATCATCTAATATGTTGTAGATTTCTGCTGTGCCGATGCGTACTCCTTTACGATTTAAAGTAGCATCGGAGCGACCCTGGATGATTAAACTGCCGTCATCAAAGATTTTTAAGAAATCACCATGTCTCCATTTCCCTGGAAATTCTTCAAAATAGCTTGATATATAGCGTTGGTTTTTATCGTCATTCCAGAAATAGACCGGCATGCTGGGCATCGGTTTTTCAATTACCATTTCTCCGGGTTTACCGGTTATTGTTACTCCGGAATCATCGTAAGCTACCATCGCACATCCCAGAGCCCTGCATTGAATCCTACCGGAAATAACCGGTTTTTCGGGACAGCCCCCCGCAAAGGCCGTGCAAACATCAGTACCACCGCTCATTGAACAAAGCCAGACCTTACTTGAAATCCCCTCATAGATCCAGGAGAAGACCTCGGATGGCAAAGGCGCCCCGGTTGATCCGATCGATCTTAGGTCCTTGAGGTTACATTCTTCACCTGGTCTGATGCCGCTTTTCATTAACGCAATAAGATATGGAGCACTGGTGCCAAAATGATGGATCGGTAGTTGTTCACTTAATTTCCAGAGTACCTTCAGATCCGGTAATGCAGGACTACCATCATATAAGACCGGTGTAGCACCGACTAGTAAGGAAGCTTGGAGGAAGTTCCACATCATCCAGCCTGTAGTTGAAAACCAGAAGAAATTTTCACCAGACTTCACATCATTATGCAAGCTTAGATATTTCAGATGTTCCAGTAAGACACCGCCATGTGAATGCGTGATCGCCTTGGGCTTACCGGTCGTACCGGATGAATACAAAATCCAGATAGAGTGGGCAAAAGGTACCCGATTAAATAGAATATTCGAATCATCGTCTATCGTAGGCCAGGGTATAGCTTGATTCAAAGCAGAGCCTGGATCGAGATAGGGGAGAAGTACAGTATTTTCAATGCTTTTTATTTCTTTTTGCAGCCATTTTATTTCTTCTATCCGGTTAAAAGCTTTTTGATTGTACCAGTAACCGTCAACGGTTATTAATAATTTCGGTTCAATCTGTGAAAACCTTTCAAAAATCGTGGTGGCTCCGAAATCTGGTGAACAACAGGACCAGATAGCCCCCAGCGAATTGACAGCCATAAAGGCAACGATGGTTTCGGGAATGTTGGGCATCACAACGGCCACCCGGTCTCCCTCCCGTACACCCAGATGAATTAATGTACGCTGAAAGACCGAAACTTTTTTTCGGAGATTCGCCCAGGGTATTTCCTCGATGGTACCATTTTCATGCGCGAAAATAATAGCTGGCCGGTCAGGATTTTCATGCCGGAATAAATGTTCAGCATAGTTCAATCTGCTACCGGAGAACCATTGAGCACCAGGCATCCGATGGGAATCAACCACCGAAGAATATGATTGTTCATGAATTATGTTAAAGAATTGCCAGATGGATTCCCAAAATTCTGACAGTTGATCCGATGACCAGGCCCATAATTCCTCATATCCGGAAAATTCGAGCCCTTTGTTTGCCTTTAACCACTTTCGATAAATGGTCAAATTCGACTGCCCGATAAAATTTTTATCCGGATACCAGAGTATATGATCGTCATCCATCATTAACTAACTTCGAACCTGTTTATGAGCAGGAGCTCACTTCAATTGCAGAAGTTACTGATTGTCGGGAATATCCCAAAAATTATCCTTTGATTCTTCCAACTGATATCTCAATCCAGATTTCAATTGGTCGGTAAATGATTGCACATCTTCCTGCTGTAAGCGAAAAGATTGCAGCCGGTGACTGTTATTGAGATAAATCAGAATATCACAGGGGAATGCAACGGTAGCGATATTTTGGGCAGTTAAATCAAAAGCTAAAATTCCTGCTCTTAAACAGTAATCAATAGATTTTCCGGGCTTACGAGAAACTTTAATAGACCCTGGCCGGTGTCGGTATGACCAATGCCGGCAAAACATTCACTTTGCTCATTGACCCTGACCCAGTTGCCTTCAGGAAAAATGAGATAGAGTTCTGGTGTGGGATCATCGATAAACTGACCACCAACTAAAGCATGGGTATCAAACTTGTAACCTGCGTCTTCCAGGGCTTTCTTGTCTTCCTGTGCAACCTTTCGCAGACATTTGCCAAAAGCATTGACAACCTGATACATCTGACTAAACTCATGATCATCCTTATGCAGGATCTGATCGAAATATGTAAGTACCTTATCTCTCACAGAGCGTAATCCGGATGTAGTTACAAAAAGATCTTTCCGGGTATTATTATATGTATAGATTTTTTTTGCATAGGTACGATGTGCTCCGGAGCTTATGCAGGTGTCGGCAAGTAAAATCAGGCCTTTGTTCACACGCATGCCTAAACAATATGTCATACAATACGGATTTGATATTTAATTTTTCAGGGAGAAATAGGTTTCGTGCACAGCATTGGCTATTTCTATGATCTTGAGTTGTGTAAGATCCAGAAATTCATGCAATCCCTGCCTGAAGATGTCCTCCATGCCCGAAAACGAAATTTCAGAAAGCAGCATACCGATCAGCTTTTCCGGTCTATTTGAAAATCCTGTCTGGTAGTTTTCGGAAATGGCATGTAAGGACTGATTGACTTTGTCCAGACAATAACTGATCGAACGGGGAAACTCACGATCCAGGACCAAAAATTCGGCTACATTATAAGGTTTTACCTGACCATGTTTCCGGCTATACATATTAAAGGCACTGGCAGATTTTAGCAGTGCCACCCATTGGATCCAGTCGAGTGTGGTACCTACGGAATTGACGGATGGCAAGAGGATGTGATATTTGACATCAAGAATTCGTGAGATATTATCTGCCCGCTCCAGGTAAGTACCCAGCTTTCCGAAATGCCAGGCTTCATTTTGGGTTACCGTATTGTCATGAATTCCATAGTACAATTGACTGGCCTGTTTGATACGGTCGACAAAGGTTCTTGGGTCATTATTGAGGGTCGGATTGTCCCTTTTATACTGAATGACCATATGATAGACAGCATTAATATGCTCCCAGATCTCTTTGGTGAGGTTGCCCCGCATCGTACGGGCATTTTCCCTGGAGCGGGTAATGCAACTCAGGATCGAGCTGTGATTTCTTTCATCAAAACAAATGAAGGATATAACATTATCCTGAGAATACTCTTCATACAGTTGATCAAATAGGGTCTCCGCTCCCGAGATCTGAATGAAAGGTTTCCACTGTTGTCTCAGCTCCGGGGGGAGGTCTAAGGCCAGATTAAAATTTACATCGAGAAACCGGGCGTTGTTCTCCATCCGTTCAATGTAACGGTTCATCCATAAAATCGATTCAGCTACCCTGCTTAACATGATCTCGAATTAACTGATTATTTTTATACGATCCAGGTATCTTTTGTGCCTCCACCTTGTGAAGAGTTTACGACCAGAGATCCCTCTTTCAGTGCCACGCGGGTGAGGCCACCCGGTATCACCGATACCTCACTGCCATAGATTATAAAAGGTCGGAGATCAACATGTCGGGGTGAAAAGTCTTCACCGGTCAGGCAGGGCACTGTCGACAAATTAATCATTGGCTGGGCCACGTAGTTCCTGGGATTCTTTTTCACTTTGTCACGAAATAGATTGTGCGTGGCCGGGTCACTTTTCGGTCCGATCATCATACCGTAGCCACCGGCCGCATTGGTTTCCTTGACGACAAACTTTTCGATGTTTTCCAGCACATAATTCAGATCCTCCGGTTTTGAACAAATGTAGGTCTTAACATTGGAGATGATGGGTTCTTCATGCAGATAATAGCGGACCAGATCAGGCACATACGGACAAATAGCCTTGTCATCCGCAACTCCGGTACCGGGAGCATTGGCAATGGCAACAATCCCTTTCTTATACAGCTCGAATAAACCTTCAACTCCAAGCATGGAGTCCGGATTAAATTCGAGAGGATCCATGAAAGTATCATCAATCCTCCGGTAGATCACATCGACCTGTTGAAAACCTTTGGTACTGCGCATGTACAGGCGATTGTTGCGGATGACCAAATCCCTGCCTTCGACCAATTCAACACCCATTTCCTGCGCCAGATAAGAATGCTCATAATAGGCTGCATTGTAGATTCCAGGAGTGAGTACCACAATAGTTGGATCAGGTACCGGAGAGATATACTCCAGCATTTGATAAAGAATTTTAGGATAATCGGAGACCGGCCGGACCATGATCCTGTCAAAAAATCTTGGAAAAGTTGCTTTAAGGATCTTCCGGTTTTCCAACATATACGAGACACCACTTGGACATCTTAAGTTATCTTCCAATACACAAAAATTGCCATCGACATCCCGGATAAGGTCTACTCCGCTGATATGGCACCAGATTCCTTTACTTGGTTCAAGATCTTGACAAGACGGCAGGTAGGCAGGACAGGAGAGAATCATGTCTTCACCGACCAAACCATCTTTCAGCACTTTCTTATGGTGGTAAATATCGTCGATAAAGAGGTTCAGTGCTTTTATTCGCTGAGTCAGACCCTGTTGAAGGTTTTCCCACTCCAGGTGATCGATAATCCTGGGAATAATATCCAGTTTGAGGATTTTCTCCAGGCCCATTTCATCTCCATGCACCTGAAAGGTCATACCCATCAGTAACTGTGCCTGATCAGTGGCATCCTGCAACTTTTTGATATTAACAATACTCAGGGATTCCAGATGGTCTTTATATGCTGCATAGTTCGTCCGCACATTAATCCCCTGGTCAAACATCTCATCAAATGCTTCACCCAGACGATAATTTCTAAAATGTAATATTTTTGAATACTCCATAAACAACCTCCAGCTTCTTGATCGAAAAAGTCGGAGAAATCCCGACAAAAGTAGTTATCTATTTTAGGTAAAATTGTTATGCCCAACCAGAAAAATCACAATATTTCTGTAAAAATTCCAGCCTTGGCAAGGATCATCTTAAGATAATAAATATAAGGAAGATCCAGAAAGCAAATTCCCGGGGCATGGAAAACAAAGTTGGTAAGGGACGTTCTGAACTGACAACCATCAACTGGACCGGTCATCTGATTGGGACCTGATGGGAATGAATTTGTATCACTGTCCAAATGAGACAAAGTATCTTCTAATTAGGGTATGCATGCTGTCAGCCACCGGTGCTCGTATCCGGAAACGGCTGGTATTGTTCCGTGAAAGTGATTACCAGGAAATAAACAGAAGGGTCACATCATCTTATCAGTTGGGTTGGACATGACAATTTTCGATCGGTTAGACCTGGAGGCGGTGAAATACTCAAATTGCAAAATATTGTAAATTCCACATGGAAGAAAATCAGACGATTTGAGTTTTTCAATGGGCTGATAGAGTATCAAGATGAATTCCGGAGCATGGAGTACTTAATCACCCGGAAGTTCAAAAAATTAGATTTGACAAAAGCAACAATTATCTGATAGTCTCTCTTTCGTATAATTACCAGATTTTAACTAAATCACAGGATCAAACCAGGCACTATGTCCATAAAAGTAGCACTGAGGCACTTGACCAACTATCGATATGAGCGATCGATTGAGGTATTTCCCCAGACCATCCGGCTGCGACCGGCAGCTCATGCCCGAACTCCGATATCCGCATATTCCCTCGAAATCAGTCCGGAAAATCATTTTATTAACTGGCAACAAGATCCTTTCGGAAATTATTTGGCAAGAATCGTTTTTCCCGAAAAAGTAAATCATTTCAAAATAGATGTGGAGCTCATTGCGGAGATGGTGGTCATCAATCCCTTTGATTTTTTTTTGGAAGATTATGCTCAGGTTTTCCCATTTAAATATGAACCGATCGTCAGGGAGCAACTCTTGCCCTATCTCGAAGTTCAGGAAACCGGTGATCTCTTCCTATCCCTCTTAAAGGAAGCTGAAAGCCTGATAAGTGCGGAGCAAAACACCATCAATTATCTGGTTAGCCTGAATCAGTTGATCAATCGCAAGTTGCGGTATCAGATCCGCATGGAGCATGGAGTCCAGAATCCGGAAGAGAGTCTCACATTAGCATCAGGTTCCTGCCGGGATTTTGCCTGGCTTTTTGTGCAGTTGCTTCGTAAACTTGGATTGGCCGCCCGTTTTGTCTCCGGATATCTGATCCAGTTAAAAGCAGATCTGAAAGCACTTGATGGTCCTTCCGGACCTGAAGAAGACTTTACAGACCTGCATGCCTGGACTGAAGTTTATATCCCGGGAGCAGGTTGGATCGGTCTGGATTCAACTTCCGGACTCTTTGCTGGAGAAGGACATATCCCTTTGGCTTGTACACCGGATTTTCAAAGTGCAGCACCGATTTCCGGAATAGTGGAGTCCTGCAAAACCGAGTTTTATTTCGAAAACCGGGTTACCCGGCTGGTAGAGAAACCGAGAGTGACTAAACCGTTTACCGACGAGCAATGGTCCAGGATTGTGGAAGTGGGTCATCAGGTTGATGTGGATCTCGTCAAAAATGACGTCCGCTTGACTATGGGTGGTGAACCTACGTTCGTGTCGATCGATAATGTCGATGCACCTGAATGGAATTCTGCTGCTGACGGAGCCCATAAAAAAGCTCTTGCCGGTGAATTACTGTATCGACTCCGCAGCCACTTTGGAAATGGCACCCTGATCCAGGTTGGACAAGGAAAATGGTATCCGGGCGAACCATTACCCCGCTGGAAACTGGCCTGTATTTGGAGAAAGGATCAAATGCCTGTATGGAGAAATCACTCCCTTTTGGCTGAGATTTCCAAAAGTTATGGTTATGGACTTGATGAAAGTAAAGCTTTTATAACCAGATTGGCTGACTTGCTTGGCATTGAACCCGGGGCAATTCTTCCGGCTTTTGAAGATCCGTTATATTTTATCTGGGAGGAGACCAAAGTTCCCGTAAATGTAGATCCACTGGATTATAACTTATCGGATTCTCTGGAGCGTCAGAAACTCAGTGAACTGTTGCAGAAGGGATTAAACAATCCGGTTGCTTTTGTGATGCCACTGCGATGGGACTTTGAGGAGAGCTCCTGGCAAAGTTGTTCCTGGAAATTTCGACGGAAAAATCTGTTTCTGGTACCGGGGAATTCATCGGCAGGTCTGAGATTACCCCTTGATTCGATTCAGGTGGTACCTGAGGACGAGATAGAGCTCCCTCCCGAAAAAAGTTTATTTGCTTCGGAAGCCAGGCTTCCCAGCATCGAAGAAGTGCTTGTAAAGCCTAAAAAATCTGTATCTGAGAGTGAAAAGATTTTTAAAACAGCACTAATTGTCGAATGTCGTGATGAAAAATTATATGTCTTTTTACCTCCGATACCTTATCTGGAACAATTTCTGGAATTAGTTGTCTGGCTGGAAGAGGCGGCTACCGCATTAGACCTTAAGATAATTATTGAAGGGTATGATCCACCTGCAGATAACCGGATTGAAAAATTTCAGATTACACCCGACCCGGGAGTCATCGAGGTCAATATCCATCCGGCATCAAACTGGAGTGATCTATTAAGAAACTACCAGATATTGTATGATGAAGCAAAAGCCTCAAGGCTGAGTACAGAAAAGTTTTACCTGGACGGAAGGCATACCGGAACCGGTGGAGCTAATCATGTAACTATTGGAGGAGCTAAACCTG
>JBGTCB010000457.1:0-8991 GCA_041748995.1 Saprospiraceae bacterium
AGCAGATCACCCTCGAAAGCATCTACGTGTTCTGCGTCTGATTGTACGACCAGGGAGAGGCTGACGGCCAGATTTTCGAGCAGATGAATCCGGATCTTATGCCTGACTGCCAGTTGAAAGATTTTACTGAAATGATCTTCAACGACAAAAGTAAAATCCCTTGTAAATAACTGAAGTAAAGATTGGCGATCCAGTATCACCATGACAGGAGGATATTTCACATCAGGGTATGAGGCCACGACTGTACCTTTCAGATCAGGCTGGCTGAAAGACCGGACGTATAAGGGAATATTTTTATCCATGAGTGGTTTAATGGTTCTGGGATGCAGGACTCTAGCCCCATAGTAGGTCATTTCGATTGCCTCGCGATAATCAATTTCCGGAATTAACCCTGCATCTTTAAAGCGGTGGGGATCGCAGGTCATAATTCCGGGTACATCCTTCCAGACGGTCAATGCTCTGGCCTCAAGAATTGCCGTCAGTATGGCTGCGGAATAGTCCGATCCTTCACGACCTAAAGTAATAGTATTGTTCTCGGGTGTAGAGGCAATAAATCCGGCAATGACTATCTTTTGCCCTGCCAGGATAGCAGGCCGGAGGAATTGGTTAACTTTCCGGCTGGTAAGTTCCCAGTCAACTTTTGCGGCTCGGTAAGTATCATCCGTTTTGATGACATCCCGTGCATCGATCCAGACAGCGGTCTGTCCAAGTGCTTGAAGATATGCATGGACTAACCGGGTGGACAACAGCTCACCGATCGCTACGATTTGGTCGTAAATATAATCATAGGTATCGTGCACTTCATCTTCCAGAAGCCATTCGGCCTCCACAAATAAATCCTCCAGAATTCCATCAATGATGAGCTGCATGAGATCCAGCTTACGCGCAATTTCCAGGTGGTCGCTTTTTAGATTTTGAAGCTTTCTAAAGGCATCTCCGGTACCATAATAAAAAGCATTCACAACTTCTTCCAGAGCATTGGTCGTTTTACCCATGGCAGAGACCACGATTACCAGTCCATCTGATTTATGAGAATGAATGATCTTCCCCAGATTACGTATCGCAATATCATTTATGACAGAAGCACCACCAAATTTAAAAACCTCCATTACTTCGATTTTATGAGGTCTCAAAGATAACGGAAGTCTGACTTCATCCAGCATGAAGAACTTTCCGTCGACATACCAACGCTAAGAACAGGCACTCATCCTTAGAGATGGATAAAATTTTACTACTTTCGATTTATAAACAATTATAAGGATATGATGCAGTCTTTTTCTGTATTGGTTCTTTGCTGTGTCACTCTGCTGGTTTGTGGTCAACAGCCGTACCAACCCACTTCGGCCGATATTTTTGCTGCGATTCAAAAAGCCCAGGTTTTAGGTTCCGTGCTTTATGTGGCAGCGCATCCGGATGACGAAAATACCCGGATGATTTCATATTTTGCCAATGCCCGTCACTACCATACTACCTATCTCTCTCTGACCAGGGGAGATGGAGGACAAAATCTCATTGGAACAGAAATCGGAGAATTATTGGGTCTTATCCGGACTCAGGAGTTGATCAGGGCCAGATCTACCGATGGAGGCAACCAACTGTTTAGCCGGGCCAACGATTTTGGATATTCCAAACATCACGACGAGACCTTCAATATCTGGAATAAGGAAGAAGTCTTTTCCGATGTTATCTGGTCAATTCGAAAAACCCAACCTGACATTATAGTAAATCGTTTCGATCACCGTACTTCGGGAACAACTCACGGGCATCATACCGGATCTGCTATCCTGTCATACGATGCTTTTAGTAAATCAGCAGATCCTGATGTTTACCCTGAACAGCTGAAATATGTTAAACCCTGGCAACCGGTCCGACAGTTTTTTAATACCAGTTGGTTTTTCTTCGGAAGTCAGGAAGCTTTTGAAAAAGCAGATAAATCACATATGGTAGCCCTTGATGTCGGAACTTTCTATACATCGAAAGGCAAATCGAATGGTGAAATTGCAGCTGAAAGCCGGAGTTTCCACAAGAGCCAGGGTTTCGGTGCTTCGGGAAGCCGGGGATCTGAAATGGAATATCTGGAGTTTATTCAGGGTGATCCGGTAGGTACAGTTGATGATCCATTAAAAGGCATCAATACTACCTGGTCCAGGATCAGCGGAGGAGAAAAAATTGGAGTGAAGTTATCTCAGATCGAAAAAGGATTCAATATAGGGAATCCCTCCGCATCAATACCTGCTTTGATCGAGGTTTACCAGGCTTTAGAAACACTACCGGATGAAGGTTTCTGGGTGCCTCTGAAAAAAGAAGAGATCAGAGACATCATCAGCTGGTGTAGCGGTTTGTTTGTCGAAGTTACTGCCGATAATTTCAATGTAGCTCCGGGACAGAAAATCAAGGTAGAACTTGAGGCTGTCAACCGGTCGAAGGCTGAGGTAAAACTATTAAGCTATCAAATGCATCCCGGAGGCCGTTTAATCTCTGCAGACACCTCTCTACACGACAATTTAAGATATAGCATTCCCTGGCAACATGAAATCCCGGATAATGCACCTTTGTCATCAGCATACTGGTTGAGAAAAGAAGGTACTGTCGGAATGTACTCCGTAAATGATCAATTACAAAGGGGGCTCCCGGAAGCGGAACCGCCATGCTTTCTTGAATATACGGTCAGGATTCATGGGAAAGATCTGAGTTATAAGACTCCTTTGATCTATAAAAGAACAGACCCTGTGGACGGTGAAGTGTACCGGCCTTTTGAAATCAGCCCCCCGGTATTTTTAAACTTTGCAGATGAAACAGTGGTATTTGGTTCACAGGCACCAAAATCGGTTAATATCGTAGTAAAAGCAGGTGCCGGTAATATTGATGGGAGGGTCACCCTTCAGGCACCGCCAGGTTGGGAAATAAGTCCTGATGGAATCGATGTGGTGCTCTCCGAGCAAGGTCAGGAGAAGCTTATCAGTTTTACTGTGGTCCCACCGGTCAATTCGGAAACTCAAAAAATCAATGCACTTTTCACAGATAAAAAAGATCCGGATCGTGCGTTTGGCTATAGTGTTCAAATAGTTGATTATGATCACATTCCTGTACAAACAGTGCTTAAGGATGCTTCTGCAAAAGCAGTCAAAATTGACCTCGTCAAAGAAGGAGAAAAAATCGGATATGTGATGGGTGCCGGGGATAAGCTGCCTGAGTTTTTACAACAAATCGGCTATCAGGTGACACTACTAAATGAAACTGATCTCTCTGGCAACCTGGATGATTATGATGCTATAGTTATTGGAATCAGAGCCTATAACACTAATGAACGGTTAAAATTTTATAGTCAAAACCTTTTTACCTATGTACAGGATGGAGGTAACCTCATTGTGCAGTATAATACCCGGTTTCGAGAGAATCTTGACAGCAAGATGTTTTCCCCCTATTCTCTCAATATTTCACGTGACAGGGTAACGGATGAAAATGCGGAAGTTCGGATACTGGCTCCAGACCATCCGGTCATCAAAGGCCCAAACCAAATAACAAGTGCCGATTTTGAAGGCTGGGTGCAGGAGAGAGGCCTCTATTTTCCAGATGAATGGGACAAGCACTTCACTGCCATACTATCATGCAATGATCCGGGTGAATCACCCAAAGACGGTGGTTTGCTGGTAGCTCCTTATGGCGAGGGGTGGTATGTGTACACCGGTCTTAGTTGGTTTCGGGAACTACCTGCCGGAGTACCCGGTGCTTATCGCTTGTTTGTTAACTTATTATCACTTGGCAAAAGATCCGAACCCTAAATAGGATGGAAGAAGAGAAATTACCTTTTGACCTCAGTTGGAATCAAATATATACGGCTTTGATTCTGATCAATATGCTTGTAATTATACTTTTTATCCTATTTAGTCTTTATTTCAGTTAATCGAACCGGATGAGTTTACTCGATTGGATCATACTGAGTGGTACCCTGGCATTGATTGTAATTTATGGCGTCTGGAAAACCCGGGGAAGTAAGAACATCAACCAATATTTAAGAGGAAATCAGGAGGCACAATGGTGGACCATTGGTCTTTCCGTGATGGCTACCCAGGCCAGTGCCATTACATTTCTTTCGACTCCCGGACAAGGTTATGCATCCGGGATGGGGTTTGTTCAGTTCTATTTTGGCCTTCCTATTGCGATGGTCATCCTCTGTGTGACTTTCATACCGATGTACTATAAATTAAAAGTCTACACCGCCTATGAATTTCTCGAAGGTCGTTTTGACCTGAAAACACGTTCGCTCGCTGCTTTCTTGTTTCTTATCCAAAGAGGGTTAGGAGCGGGTATCACCATTTATGCACCGGCAATCATCTTAAGCACTATCCTGGGATGGAACCTGAATCTCACCAATTTTATCATTGGATTACTAGTGATAATTTACACGGTATCAGGCGGGACAAGGGCAGTAAATGTGACTCATAGATATCAAATGCTGGTAATTTTTGCGGGCATGTTTATAGCATTTTATCTTTTAATATCCTATTTGCCAGCCGGGATTTCCTTTACCGATTCCTTGAGGGTTGCTGGTGCCACCGGTAAACTTCAAACCGTCGATTTTTCCTTTGACTGGAATAATCGCTATACATTTTGGTCAGGGGTGACAGGTGGATTGTTTCTCATGCTGGCTTATTTCGGCACAGATCAAAGTCAGGTACAACGATATCTATCTGGAAGTTCTATTACGGAAAGCAGGTTTGGATTGATATTTAATGGACTAATGAAGGTGCCCATGCAGTTTTTTATCCTGCTGATAGGTATTATGGTTTTTACATTTTACCAGTTTCATGAAGCCCCGATTTTTTTTAATTCGGCAGAATATCAAAAAGTTATGGAAAGTCCCTATGCCGGCGAAATCACTACACTCGAAAATCAGAAGCGGGTGCTTGAGTCGGAAAGGAACACACTTAACATGGGATATCTGAATGCCTTGAATGAGGAAAATACTGATCAGATATCGGAGATCAAAGGTCAGATTCTGGCAAATGAGACAGCTCAAAAAGAGGTGAGAAATGAAGCAAAAACGGTCATCAAAAAAGCTAATCCCAATGCAGAAACAAATGATACAGATTACGTTTTCATTACTTTTATTTTAGATCATTTGCCTAAAGGGTTAGTTGGATTATTACTGGCGGTTATATTTTCTGCAGCAATGTCGTCAACTGCTTCGGAATTAAATGCATTGGCGTCAACAACCACAATTGATATATATAAGCGCTCCATAAAACCGGAGGCTACGGAAGGACACTATCTAAGAGGTTCGAAATTGTTTACTTTGATGTGGGGTCTTTTTGCGATAGGCTTTGCCTGTTTTGGTAGTCTGTTTGAAAATTTAATTCAATTTGTAAATATCGTTGGTTCAATATTTTACGGTACGATACTGGGCATCTTTCTGGTGGCCTTTTATATAAAATCGATTAAGGCGGAAGCCGTCTTTTGGGCAGCCCTGTGTGCCGAGGCATTGGTTATGTTTACATTCTGGAAAAGTGAAATTGGATTTTTATGGTTGAATCCCCTGGGATGTCTGGCTGTCATCTTTTTTGGTTTTATTTTCCAAAGCCTTTTGCCTCAAAAAACCACGGGATAGATAGTTAGGAAATTACCGCTAAGCGAATAATCCTACATTGATTCAGATCATTAACTTGTACAGAAATAACAAATAAAATATGTCAAGGTTTACAAAAAACACCATTTTACTAGGTTGTTTTCTAATGGCTCTGGCCGTCATATTAGGTGCTTTTGGAGCCCATGCACTGGCAGACAGGTTAGAGTCACATCAACTGGAGGTTTATAAAACCGGTGTATTTTATCAATTCGTTCACAGTTTGGGAATCCTTATTGTAGGACTATTAAGTCTGCACATTTCGGAAGTCAAATTAAGATGGGTGATTATTTATTTTGGTCTGGGTATTTTATTTTTTTCCGGATCTGTTTACTTGTTATCAACATCATCGATCACGGGAATACCCAGAGCTTTTCTTGGGCCGGTCACCCCATTGGGAGGTCTACTGTTTATCGCCGGGTGGCTCAGTCTCGCTTATCAACTTTCCAGGAAATAGCCCCTTCCCTGAAAATCAATCCTGATAATAATTATTACCTTTGATTCATAATTTAATCCAGAGAATATGAAAAAAGTACTTATCACCATACTCTTTAGCAGTATTCTTTTTAGCCTGAGCACCAGTGCTCAAAATTATGACAATGCGGTGGGACTTCGCCTGGGATGGGGTTTGGGAGGCTCGATAAAACACTTCTTTGATGAATCCAAAGCGGTGGAAGGAATTTTACAGCTGGGAGGTCCCTTTTCGAACTACACCCAGGTCACGGGATTATTTCAAATCCATAAACCGTTGGATGAAGTCACACCCGGATTGCAGTGGTATTTCGGAGGTGGTGGATTTGTTGGTTTCTTCAGTGGTGTATTTTCAACCTATTCAACCCGGATCGGAATTGCCGGAAACATTGGATTGGATTACGCTTTTGAGGATATTCCCTTAAATATTTCCCTGGACTGGGTACCAGGAATTGCCATAATTGGATTTGGTACGGGATTTGGTGCCGGCACAGCCGGAGGCCTGGCAGTACGCTATATTTTTTAATTGTGTATTGATTAGCAAAACGCTTACCCATATGAAAGGAATCCTGATATCCATGATCTTGCTAAGCTCGATGTATGCCCTGCCATCTTATGGCCAGATGTACCGCTCGGCTGCCGGTTTGCGTGGAGGAACCGGAGCTACAATATCCTATAAGCACTTCATGGGGCGAAGAGTAGCTTTTGAAGGAATTCTCGGTTCCTTTGATTATGACTATTTCGGAGCCGGTATTTTACTTGAGAAACATACGGATGCCAATCTTGGCCGGTTGCAATGGTATTGGGGTTTAGGACCTTACCTCACTTTTTCGAAGGATTTCACCGCTTTTGGTGCACTGGGTGCGCTGGGTGCTGAGTATAGCTTTGCCAGTATTCCCATTGGCATTTCTCTGGACTGGACACCCCGATTTCGTCTTTCAGGAGCAAAAGCAAAGCTCTTTACCCGTAGCGCGGGGGTGGGAATCCGGTACATTATAGATTATTATTAGTGTACCATCCCATAAATATCTATACACCATAAGCAGGTCTTTTTCGCCATCTTATCATCATCAAAAGCCCCAAGTAGCTATGGCTATGCTTGGTTCTGCTTCTTCAATATGCCAAAAAATACCAAGCTTCTTCTGTACACATACTTATACAGGACTAGTGCATCATTTCCGAAATACCTGATACTAAGGACGGTTTCTTTTTCGCCATCTCTACATCATCGAAATTATTATGTAGCTAAGGCTATACGCAGTTTCGCTTCTTCGACCTGACAAAAAACAATCTCGTCCATAAAATCATTTACTTCAGAAACGATGCACTAGATCTGAAGTAGCTCAGTAGTATTCGGATCCGGTTCCTTCTGATTAAAAAAAAACCGACAGAAAGATCTAAAGGCCTCCCAAGGTAACCAGTTTAATATAGAACCCGAACCTCACAAATAATATTTATATCTTTATACCATGAATCTGAAGTATCCGAAAACAGTAGCGATTCTTTTCAGCCTGGCACTATTCTTCGTTTTTCAATCCGATTTAATGGCCCAATGTCCCATGTGCCGAATGACAGCGGAGTCAAATCTCGCGAATGGCGGTACCGGAGGAAAAGGCTTAAACGCCGGAATTCTATTCATGCTTTCTTTACCCTATCTTATTGTAGGTTCCATCGGTTATCTCTGGTGGAAAAATAACCGGAGGGCACAGCCCTAAGAAATAGACAGCCGTCAGTTATAAAGGCTACTGGGAATCTCTCAAAACCCCCTTCAATTGTCGACCGCTTATCTACTATAAGTTCAAAAATAACCTTCGCGAATACTTCGTCACAAAGAATCACAAGGAGCTATCATAGCCATCCTTGAATTGAAATTGGGATTTCCCACAGGTTGAATCGACTGAACCCGGAATCTCCTTCAATAGCAGGGATACAGTAAAAAATAAATGACCGGACCGGTCAGCGCGACATAAAGCCATAATGGCAAGACCCAACGAGCCAGTATTTTATGACGACTGAATTGATTTGTATAAGCCAGGATATAAGTAAATAAAATAAAAGGCAGAATGATCGCTGCCAATAAAATATGGCTAATCAACAATATGAAATAAATCATCCGGATGGCACCTTCACGGCAGAAAGAAGTTTCAGAACTGGTGATGTGATATAAGACATAAAGCACTAAAAACAAGCCCGACAAAATGACTGATAAGGACATCAATCTCCGATGTAGTGAAATATTATTTCTGTAACGGATCTGATAGAAAGCAAACAGCAGTATAAAAAATGTCAGAAGGTTGATCGCTGAATAAATTGCCGGTAAAAAGGAAAAATCCAGGGAGACATCCAATTTGATTTTCCGCATCATGATGACAAGTAGAAAAACTACACCCGAAAAAACCCAGGCCAGGCGATTCAAGCGTTTTTCCAGAGCTATATCGGTATCACGAATCAAAATCTATTTTTCTCTTTCTCTCTTTACAAGGAAATCTTTGTCTTTCTCGATGGGGAGTAAAAAGGCAATATCTTGTGTCAGGGCTGCCATATCCAGATCATTATATAATTCATAGCCTCTGGTGACCGCACAGGTAGTGTCAATCAGAAACACGGCATTTTCATACAAACCTTCATATCCGGAAAGGTGCCAGGCTTTCTGCAGGCTGTCTTTCAAAGGCACCATTTGCAATGTATCCATTTGTCCAAAAAGCAAAATCTCTGACCTGTCGTTAAAATTAGATGCAATGGCTGAAAGCCGGGATTCCCATGCATCTGAACTTCCGGAATAAAGCACCTGAATTTTTCCTTTGTTGAAAGCACCACTGTTTTCCGGGAGGAATGTCTTGGGGGTCAGTCGTGCTCTGGCATCTATGCGGTAATTAAGACCATCCCGTAAAAAAACC
>JBGTCB010000458.1:0-2335 GCA_041748995.1 Saprospiraceae bacterium
GAAAGGGGTCATTTCTATTAGTTATTTGACCCAAAAAGTACCGAATTTATTAGAAAAAACAGGGATATGCCTACAATTAATCAACTTGTCAGGAAAGGTCGCGAAAGAGTTGTGACAAAAAGTAAGACGCGTGCTCTTGAAGGAAGTCCGCAGAAAAGAGGGGTTTGTACGCGTGTATATACCACAACACCCAAGAAACCAAATTCGGCATTGAGAAAGGTGGCAAAAGTGCGTTTGACCAATGGAGTTGAAGTGATAGCGTATATCCCGGGCGAAGGCCATAATCTTCAGGAACACTCTATAGTCTTGTTGAGGGGTGGTCGGGTCAAAGATCTTCCAGGAGTAAGATATACCATTGTACGGGGTGCCCTTGATACGGCCGGAGTTAATGACCGGTCGAAAAGTCGATCAAAGTATGGTACCAAAAGACCAAAAAAATAAAGAATTCTGTAGAAAAGTAAAATATGAGGAAACGTAAGCCCAAAGTAAGAATGCTCGCACCAGACCCACGATATCGGGATCAAGCAGTGACGAGATTTGTAAATAACTTGATGATGCGGGGTAAGAAAGGTTTGGCATACAAAGTTTTTTATGATGCTATGGATATTGTAAAAGAGAAAGGTGGCGATGATCCTCATGCCATCTGGCAAACAGCTTTAAACAACACCACACCCCAGGTTGAAGTGCGCAGTCGAAGAATTGGTGGTGCGACCTTTCAGATTCCGACTGAAATACCGGCAAATCGCAAAATCTCTATAGGTATGAAGTGGTTAATCCGGTTTGCCAGGGCACGAAACGGAAAAGGAATTGCAGAAAAACTGGCTGCTGAAATTATGGCTGCCAGCAAAAATGAAGGTGCGGCTGTTAAAAGAAAAGAAGATACCCATAGAATGGCAGAAGCCAACCGGGCTTTTGCACATTTCAAATCGTAATTCGAATTCAGATTAAGGTTTAAGATAAATGGTAGATTTAAAATATACACGAAACATTGGTATTGCAGCTCACATTGATGCCGGTAAAACTACGACCACCGAGCGTATTCTTTACTATACGGGTATCAGCCATAAAATTGGTGAAGTACATGATGGTGCTGCTACAATGGACTGGATGGAACAAGAGCAGGAGAGAGGTATTACGATTACATCTGCTGCAACCAAGACCTCCTGGAAGTGGAAAGACGAACCATATACAATTAACATAATAGATACTCCGGGGCACGTAGATTTTACCGTGGAAGTAGAAAGATCCCTGCGGGTATTGGATGGTGTGGTTGCATTGTTTTGTGCTGTAAGTGGAGTTGAACCCCAATCTGAAACGGTTTGGCGTCAGGCTGACCGCTATAAAGTACCCAGAATTGGCTTTGTCAATAAGATGGATCGTTCGGGTGCAAACTTTTTTGAAGTGGTCACTCAGGTTAGAGAAATGTTGGGTGCTAATCCCGTTCCATTGCAAGTTCCGATCGGGGTTGAAGAGACATTTGTAGGTGCCGTTGATTTAATTACTAATGAAGCGGTCATCTGGAATATGGAGGATCAGGGTATGACTTTCAAAGTCATCCCAATTCCGGAAGATCTTGTCGATACAGTGAAAGAATATCGGGGAAAACTCCTTGAAAGCGTCGCGGATTATGACGATAGTTTGTTGGAGAAATATTTTGAGGATCCGGATTCGATCACAGCTGAGGAAATCAGAGCTGCCATTCGAGCGGCTGTGATTGACATGAAGATCATTCCCATGATGTGTGGATCTGCCTTTAAAAACAAGGGAGTTCAGGCCGTGCTAGATGCAGTCTGTGCTTATATGCCTTCTCCAATGGATATTGAAGCTGTGGAAGGTATCGATCCTCGTAACGATAGCACAATTAAGCGAAGGCCGGACCCGAAGGAACCGTTTGCTGCTTTGGCATTTAAGATTGCAACCGATCCCTATGTAGGTCGACTTGCGTTTTTCCGCGTTTATTCTGGTTCTCTGGATGCCGGTTCTTATGTCTTAAACAGTAGATCTGATAAGAAGGAACGAATATCCAGGCTATATCAGATGCATTCAAACAAGCAAAACCCGATTGACCGGGTTCAGGCAGGAGATATCGCCGCTGCAGTGGGTTTCAAGGATATTAAAACCGGAGATACCCTTTGTGACATTAGTCATCCAATCATTCTAGAGAGCATGACCTTTCCGGAACCGGTAATTGGTTTGGCGGTGGAACCCAAAACACAGAAGGATCTGGAAAAGCTAAGTATGGCCTTGGCCAAGTTGGCGGAGGAAGATCCGACCTTCAGAGTACGCTATGATGAAGACACCAATCAAACCGTCATCAGCGGAATGGGTGAACTTC
>JBGTCB010000459.1:0-2642 GCA_041748995.1 Saprospiraceae bacterium
CTGAGTAAATAGTTTGACCTTCAAATGTTTTCTTGCTAACTTGCATTTGCATAAGTTGAAATTTTAGATTAATCAATTTTTTTATCAATCTTAATTTACAAATTTCAGCTTATGCTTTCCTAACAAACATACCACCTTTGTGATCCCCTGCCCGGCATGCCTCGGCAGACGGTGTCAGTCAGTTACAACCCAGTAGATCTCCGGGGTGGGAAATGATGAATAATTCCAAGCATATTTTTGTGCTAGACAATGCAGAAAACGCAGGCAGAGCCATAGCTCTGACGAGGCTTTGTAACGCAGTATAGCGCAACAAAGATGCCGGAAGTGGCATCAATTTTTGACGCCGGAAACCTACAATGAGCTTCCTTCGTCTCGCCGCGTCAGAAAGCGACGATTTACGGCTGCAGCATCAATCTGAGTATTTCAACACCCTCCTAGGGTAAAAGATACCATCACCTTTGGTACCCATATAGGCACCCCAAAGTACCTCTTCTCTTACCTTAATATGGGTACTTATTCTTTTAACTTCCATACCAATAAAAGTAGAAATATAAGGTGGGCTATGATAATACTGACAATGTAGTATATCGAGGTATCCATCACTATCCAAATCACCAATCCACGGGGTGGTGAATATATTCTTAAACTGTGATTTTTGATCAATGGGAAATATAGAACCATTGGAAAAATCGATTGCAATTAGTTTATTGTCTATACCTCTGATGTCCCCACTAAAGCCGGTGCTGCAATCAAATTCATTGATGCTTAGGATAGCTTCACTTCGACCATCACCGTTTAAATCATGGGCTACCGGTGAGGAAAATCCCGTACATCCCAGGTCGTTTTGATAGACAATCTCTCCTGTTACGCCATCGATCAATATTTGCATAGAACCGGTATTGTTCGGCCATTCACCCAAACTCACGAAGGTGAAGAAGTCGGGCACATCATCATCTGTAAAATACCCGACAGCAAAACTGTTGCTGGATTCAGTATCAGGTACCTTGTTTTGCCATATCGTCTTCAGATTTTTCCCGTCGATGGCAAATATGGTACTGGCATGTGAAATGACTATGATATCCAGGTAGCCGTCCCGGTTGATATCGGCAAGAACCGGAGGAGCGACAAACCCATGACTTTCTTCAGAAGCCAGGATCCTGGCAGCTGATAGATCCTGCCGGCGCAACTCAGACAAGCTGGCAAGGTAGAGGTTGCCTCCAAAGGTTTCACCACCCGAACCAAAAATGATCGAGTATTCTTCCTCTCCCTTTTGTTTGAATCCCAGGGGAGACATATAAGATTCCATGCCATCAGGCATCGTGTCTCCGGCAATGATGCTACCGGTCTTCGAATCAATAATCAACAGAATCCCGGGCAATCTGCCTTCCCGGATACCCGGCCCGATTTTCGGATTTCCTCCATTCTGGATGAGAAGATCCTGATAGCCATCATTGTTTTGATCTGGCACTAAAACACTATTGTAAAACCCGAATCGAGCCACATTGAAAAGCGGATCGTCTGCGTAACGGTCGGGATCGTACGTCCAAAGGGTATCTCCCGTCCTGCCGTCCAGACCCTTCAGGATACAAGAACGCCCACCGATGAACACATCATCGACTCCATCACCGGTCACATCAACAAATGTAGCAGAGCCAAAAACCAGATCTTCAGCCGCCTGCTGCCAGATCAGTTGTCCGGTTTGACCGTCAATAGCCAGTATGCCCTGTTCTGTCGCGACATATTCATTTTCACCCGCACCCATTACAATGTCTTTTACACCATCACCATTCAGGTCGGTCGTACGGATCGACGATTGCGAACCCAGCCGGGGTAGATTCAGATCCCAAAGCAACTCGGTTTTTTTCCCGGAACATGCAAGGAAGAAAAGGCAAAGAAACAAACAGTTCATTCCTGGACTCCATATCAAGTTCTTCATAAACGTTATCTTTGTCAGTGCAACATTACCAATAATTCTACTGTAGAAAAAGTACTTCAGAGATTTAGCAGCTATGTTATTAGATTTCTAGTGAACCAATAATGTTGCAACCTGTCGGAGTGATTTGAATCGGGACAGTGATATTTAATCGATTGCAAACTATGACCATCTATATGCTGTCAAGGGCAATCGAAGATTGATCAAATAATGAGTTAGGATTATATTTCCTCTTGTAGAATGTTGAATTCAGACTGGTCATTCGTTATTATCCTAAGGGCACCTCTATTTACCTCTGAATGAGTAAAAATTTAATAAGATGCAAGCCAGACAAGACTGGAGGAAGGAAGATAGCCGTAGCTATCTGACTGACGATCAACGAAGTATGGCGAAGTATATTATTAAATTTTCGAAGAAAATTGTTTTTACCATGAACGAGGTTAATAGAGGTGCCCCTAATGACTGGCACTCCAGAAAACCTCGAGCCGGAGACTAATAACCATTTATTGTACGAACTTCTATATGTTGTATTATTCGGTAATAAATTGAAAATTAAACTCATAAAGAAAATGATATGAGGTACCTGCTTTTACTGGTATTGTTTAGCCTGAGTGCCTTCCAACCTGAGAAAAGAGAGAAGGGCACTGAGAATGGCGACCCATTGTTTACCTTGCTATCTCCGGAGCAGACCAAGATCTCCTTCAATAAT
>JBGTCB010000460.1:0-2648 GCA_041748995.1 Saprospiraceae bacterium
GAGCATCATCATTGTTCAGCTATTGATCTAAATTTTCAATGTTGCATAAAAACCAACAGAGTACTATCTTTGATCGACAAATCGATAGTTTTATAACCTGCCTTCGCAAATACATTGTACGGTTGTGACTATTATCTGGGCCAAACAATAAAGATGAAATGGATTCTATTTTTAATAGTTTTTTCTATGAACATGAAGGGCCATTCACAAAATCCTAAGTATTCAGATACCATAGAATTAAACGGCTTACTTACTTATTATGAGACCTATGGTCAGGGAAACCCTCTTTTTCTTTTGCATGGATTCACTCAATCATCAAAATCATGGCTTCCTTTTATAAATGAATATAGTGATGAATTTGAAATTTATTTGGTGGACTTAATGGGACATGGTAAGTCAAGTCCATTTAAAGAAAGGATATCCATAAAATCGGCAGCACAAAATCTAAAAGACCTGATTGATTATTTGCAACTGGATAGTATAAATGCTATTGGATATAGTTATGGAGGGGAGATCCTTTTCCAACTGGCCCTTTTAGATCCGGATTTAATAAAATCAATGGTTATTATGGGTTCATGTGGAAGCTGGGATGCTAAAGATTCCCCGGAATTCGTAGAATATCTCTCCTATAAAAACATTGATAATCTGCCGTGGATGCATGATCAGCAAATTAGTGAAGAGCGGATAAAAAATATTCTTGACCAGGTACCAACCTATTCCGTTATAATCAGCGAATCAGAATTAAAAAGTATTAAGACCCGGACCTTACTCGTGGTGGGAGATCAGGATCATGCTACTCCATTGGAATGTGTAATTAAGGTGAAGTCAAATATGCCAAATGCCTTTCTATGGATTGTGCCCAATACAGAGCATCGGGTTCATCAGGATAAAAATAAAGACCTCTTTATCAAGACTTCAAAAGAATTCTTAAACAATAAGAACTGGTAGACCTTACATTATAGCCAATAGTCAATGTGAAGAGGCCTCGTGACTTAACTGGGACAGCAGTTCCCTGATCAGATTTAATTCGCCGGCTAATTTTTTTATTTCTTCTTCCTGTATTTCGATCTTCGATTCTTGCTCCGCAAATTTCTCTTTGTATTCTCTCCTCATCGCATTGGCGGCTTCCACCAGTATAGGTGTCATTTTACTATAATCCATACCCATAGCATCAATTCCATTTTCTTCGTAGCCGACAATTTCGGGTAAAATCTCACCCACTTCTTCCGCTATAAATCCTATGGAATGAGCCCCACCATGTGCCTCATCCCAGTCATAAAAAACACCCCTCAACCGGCTTACTTTCTGTAGTGGATCAGGAATGTTCCGTATGTTTTCTTTCCAACGCCTTGATGATGCTGCGCCATAGTTATTTCCTCCGGTACTTGCGGCATAAAAATCAAAATGACCTGTCGAATTGGTGGCACCGGTTACTCCATGAAAATTACCACTACTTCCAAGGACTCCAGTGCTATTACTGCTAAATCCAGTCACTCCCACTTTTGAGATACTGTATCCGTAAATGGCAGAAGCTCCCTCACTGGTGCCATAGACTCCAAATGAGTTGGTACTTGAACCATGTACTCCATGATTGTTGGTGCCATTTCCCTCTACCCCATAACTAAAGTTGCTGTACCCAAAAACTCCGGGCATAGTAAAGCTTTGGCCCTGGATTCCATAATTGTTTTGGCTATGTCCTCGTGTTCCAACGCCTTCATAGCTATATCCGGCAACTCCAGGGCCCAGAGTGCCATTGTTAACTCCATATACACCGATACCGTCTTCACTTTCAGCAAAAAGACCATATCCACTTTGACTATGGCCCTCAATGGCATTACCACTGAGACTTTCACCTCTTACAGCAGGCATAGTACCTGCCAGACCGTAAATGGCATAGTTGGTTAGACTGGAGGCATGCACACCCCGGCCTGACTGGCTGATAGCCCTTATTGCCGTTCCTGATGTACTATTGAATTCACCAGAACTTTGTGCATGGAGACCCAGGCTTAACAAACAAAAAGAGATAATTAGATTTTTCATGATATGCTTTTAGCTCTTAATAGTATTTAGCGCTATCAGGTAAACCGTATATCAAAAAAATATTAAAATAATTCGGTCACGGACATAAATTCTTGTCGGAAAATTCACCTTTCCCGAAATCTATATGCTCCCCCACTTCATTTTACCAATACCACCATCACCGATTTAATGTCCTACAGATACTTTCTTTTCCATATTTTTACAAACATATCTGATAAAATATTTTCAAGCTTTTATGAAAGATCTCTTCTCCGATATTGCTGAAAATTATCAACGTTTCCGGCCAGAGTACCCGGTGAAACTCCTGGAATCTATCAGTCATTACAATGTTGACAGAGATACCGCCTGGGATTGCGCCACCGGAAACGGACAAATTGCCATACAACTGACTTCATTTTATCATCGCATTTTTGCCACCGACATCAGTGCCAATCAACTGAAAAATGCCATCGCTCATGATCGTATTGAATATTCGCAGCAACCGGCGGAAAAAACGAATTTCCCAGATCAATATTTTGATTTAATCATTGTTGGCCAGGCAGTGCATTGGTTTTCTTTCGAAGATTTTTACCGCGAAGTCAACCGGACTCTAAAATCCGATGGTATCC
>JBGTCB010000461.1:0-5471 GCA_041748995.1 Saprospiraceae bacterium
ACTGGACGCCCTGAAAACCCGGCTCTTTATCAATATGACGCATGAGTTTCGTACTCCCCTGACCATTATTATCGGTATGGCCCAACAAGTAATGGACAACCCCAAAGCACATTTTAGCGGAGGCATGAAAATGATCCTTAATAGTGGGCAGAACCTGCTTGGAATGGTCAATAAAATGCTCGATCTATCCAAATTGGAAAGTGGTAAAATGACCTTGGAGTTGGTCCAGGGTGATATGGTATTGTTTATAAGAAATATAGTAGAATCCTTTCGGTCCTTTGCCGCAAAGAAAGAAATACAACTGCATTTTCTCCCCGAAGTGGATGAGGTGATGATGGATTTTGATCCGGATAAAATACAACAAGTGATCTCCAATTTGATCTCCAATGCTTTTAAATTCACACCCGTGGACGGGCATATTTATTTTTCGATAAGACGGGAAAATGGCTCCCTCAATATCCGGGTCAAAGACACCGGCTGTGGAATTGAAGAGAAGGACCAGGATAAGATCTTTGATCGTTTTTATCAGACGGACAGCAGCAGTACGCGCCGCTACGAAGGCACCGGAATCGGATTGGCTTTGTGTAAAAACCTGGTGACCTTAATGGAAGGCCAGATCTCAGTACAAAGTCCACCGGCCGGTACCAGAAAGGGATCCGAATTCACGGTGACCTTACCCATCAGACAAGAAGCCTTAAGGGCAGAAGCAGCACAACTCAAATATCTGGAGCCTTTCAAAAATACACAGGTTGAAAATAAATCGAAGACTTATACTACAAATATGGAGGCTGTTCAATCTGCTGCTCCGTCCATAGAAAAACGGGCGGTGCATTTTGAAAATATCGAAGAGCCCTTAATTCTGCTGGTAGAAGATAATGCGGATGTAGTGGCCTACATCGTCTCGTGCCTGGGAGATTATCATCTGTTAGTGGCAGAAAACGGACAGGAAGGATTTGAGATGGCCACTGAAATGATCCCTGATCTTATTATCAGCGATGTCATGATGCCGATCATGGACGGCTTCGAGATGTGTCAAAAACTCAAAACCGATGAACGGACAGACCATATTCCTGTAATCATCCTTACTGCCCGGGCGGACATAGACAGCAAAATTGAAGGGCTGGAGTTGGGAGCGAACGCCTACTTACCCAAGCCTTTTGACAAACAAGAATTGCTTTTAAGTATCAAGAACCTGTTTGAGCTCAGGAGTAAGTTGCGGCGGCATTATCAGAATCTGACCGCCCTGGTTGAATCTACAGAGACCAAAGTCGATATTCCCAACACCTCAACATCAGAGGATGAATTTGTCATTAAAGTGAGGGAAATGATTGAGGCAAACATCAACGATTTTAATTTCACGGTCGAACAGTTGGCCAGCGAACTTCATCTCAGCCATTCCCAATTTGGCCGAAAACTGGATGCCCTGACCGGATTTACGCCCAACCACTTTATCCGGAACATCAGATTAAAAAAAGCCAAAGAATTATTACAAAACCAGGAATTGAGCATTACATCCGTCGCTTATGACTGCGGGTTTAATGATCCAAGCTATTTTACCCGAGTGTTTAAAAAAGAATTGGGGAAGACGCCCCTGGAGTGGAGGTCGCAAGAAGTGTCATCGTAGTTGTGAATTCTGCTAATTGTGACTCACTACAAAAAGACATTTTGGCGGGGAGAATTGAGAAACAAGAGATCGCGTTACACCGACTTAATTTTATACAGTAATGGAATTTAAATTTTCAGAGATGCCAAACAATTTTCCGGACTGGAGCATTGCCAGGCCAGAAGCAGGAACAAACTACATTTTCCTATAGATGTCTTCACTGACAGCAGCTTCGATAGGCAAGTGTACTCAGTGAAATGCTTCTCCCCAGAGAGGATTCACCAAAATCAGACACTATGGATTACTATCCAGCAAAGTAACGTTTTTCGGCTTGGCGATTTGGCGGACTATTAGCACAAAAGTTCAATAGAATTCCTATTGTTGAACCGTGCACACAAACCGATGTTGGTGGCTGGTTTTTGTCAATTGGTAGTAGAAAATTTTGAGAAGGCTTTTATTATTTCAAAATAGTCCTTCCAAAACTGTTGATTTGATTGCGGATTAGTTCTGTCGGTATAAAAGAAAATGCGTTCAATTTCACCTTCTTTATGCGTTGAATTTTGTCTGGGTCCGTTATGATTTTCAAAATTGCTTTTTCTGTCAACCCTTTGTATTTGGTATAAATAGGGTGGTTCGGATAGGCATTTTCATCAACAATACTTTTTGCACCGACTGTTGAGTTCCAACCCAATGGTCCATATTCTCTATTAAATGTAAACCATGTTAGCGGTCGGCTCTTCATTTCACGTCAATTCTCCGGATACTTTTAGGATCTCTCTTCTCACTGAATTTGATATGCTGAAATTCGTCTGATCAATCAAGTTCAGAATCTCTTTAACCGATGAAATCACTCCCTTTTCTTTGGCTTTAATCAAGACACCTAGCGATCCGATTATTTCGATTCTTAATTCTTCTGCAATTTTTCTGCCCTTCTTTTCATCGATTATCAAAAGGCTACCCGTCAGTTCTAATGCCAATGCGATTGAACTCGCTTCTCCTTTTCCCAAATTCTCGGCCTACGCTCCTTCTTTACCTCAATTATATTAACCCAAGCGGGAACATCTCCAAACTCTTCAGCCACCTCTTTGGTTATGTTCAGGTCCTGGAAGGTTTCTCGTAGGATCTCGAAACGGTTGATCTTACCATAAATAATCAGACAACTGGTATCTGCAATAATGACTTTCATCTTCCCTTACAGCTCAAGATTACTCACCTTATCTATGTCCTCAGTTGTTTCTCCGAATATAGATACACCAAAGTTGCCTGCCTCTTCCAGGAATTCTCGCCTGCTTATTCCTACTAATTCTGCTGCCTGACCTGACGAAAGGATGCCCTGTTCAAATAATGAAGTGGCTATGATCATTTTGACTTTGGATAGTTCGGCTTCTTCTGGAAGGTTTATCGTTAGAGTCTTCATCATCAATTACTTGATTTAATCAATCTTACTTCGTTTACAAGGTAACACTTTTACAGCTTTGTTTAGTTCAGCTTTCTATTTTGTCGTGTAATGTTGTTCATACTACCAAGGGCCATTCTGCTTAACTTGATAAAAGCGTTTACCGTCAAATCGATAGGGTCCTTGTCCAGTACCCCACCACATATTTCCTGACTTTTCCTGATACATACTTTGAACACAACAATTAAGGCCGTCTTCTACTGTAAACACGGTAAACGCTTTTGGATTTGGTAAGGGAACGGAAGGGTCAAATCTCGTAGTACTGCCTCGGGCTGTAACCCAAATAATACCCGACAGTTCTATATATATGCCCCAAAATTCAGTTCCACCTAATCCGTCTTTGGGGATGTATTCCGTTAAAGTTTTTCCATCATATTTGCAAATGCCGTTTTTCATAATAAACCACATATTTCCAGCTTTATCCTGTGCCATGCCTCCCGCATAGTTATCTCCCAAACCTTCCTTTTCTGCAATATTGGTAATTGTTTTTCCATCATAGCGAAAGACACCATTTTCAGAAGAAGCAAACCAAATGTTTCCACTTTTGTCTTCCATGATGCCAGCAACATTTATAGGAGGAAGCTGTTGAAATAATGAAAAACTTTGACCATCAGTGCTATCGGCAGATGGGTCATATTGGAAAACGCCGCCATGTGTGCCTACCCAAATAGTACCCGATTTGTCAACAAGGATGCTTTTTCGACTTATATCTATATGGCTCAAGCCATCTTTTTGCTTATAATTTCTAAAGGTTTTTCCATCATATTTATAAACACCCTGGTCAGTACCAAACCAAAGATTACCATTTTTATCTTCATTAATAGCATAAACAGTGTTGTTATTAAAACCATCAGGATTGGAAAAGTAGGTCAACGTTTTTACATCATACCTCACTACGCCTTCGCCTATGGTACCAAACCATAAATTCCCTTTGGCATCCTGAAAAATACTTCGGATATATTGACTGACTAAGGTAGTGTCAAAATCGGGGGCCATAGCAACTGCCTTAAAGTTTCTTATTACTGTTGGACTTGGTTTGGAAGTAATTGGGTCTTTAGGTGTGTTTGTTTTTTCTTGTCCGTTGCAGGAAGTAAAAATTGTCAAAAAGCTAAAAAGTAATATTTTGTTCGTTGCCATAATTATAATTTTTACTGTTTTAAAATTTTGATATGCTCAATGTTTTTAATGTTCCCTGCATGACGCACAACACGTTGTTTTGCGCAACTGCTGGTACAGAATGATATTAATTCTCAATGAAAAACTGTACCGGTAATTTTTTTCGTCTGCAAGCTGCCATTGCTTATAAAACCTATAAATGATAATCCGGAGTTACAAACTCCGGATAGCAGTCGTTTATAGTTTACAGAACACTACGAATAGCTTTGGGATCGATAATAACCTTCGAAAGTCTTTATTTGATCTGAAATCATTCTAATAGCAGCTTTAATTATGGCTTATAATCATTAGCCTTTTTCCATAAATCCTTATTGTGTACAAGAACTTGAATAATGGCACCTTCTTTGGTTTTAGTAAACCTGAGCGGGTAATTTTTTGATTCATTAAAAAATTCCAATTCGGACTTCTGCTCAAAGGTAATTTCCGCTCCATTCCATACTTCAATCAAAACCAGATGGTTATTCTTGGTAATTATTTTTACATACTCGTCCTTTCCTGGTTCAAATTGAAACCTGTAGTATCCTTCATAAGCTTTAAAGTCATCGTTCCTTTTTAAATCCAAATCTTGAAAATCAAAACTAAAGTCAATATTTGGCGAAATGCCTTTCATTTTAATTGATTGTGCTTTGCCTGTTTCATCCAATGAAAACATTGCCAATGCATCGGCATTCATAGCCTGATATTCCCATTTTATAGCAAATGTATTGGCGTTATAAAAAGCCATCGGGCCATTTAATTTTGGAGAGCGGTAAGATTTGAACCATAAATTTTTCTCCTTTTCAAACACTTCAATTTTTCCAAACCAACTGTCTTCATATATTCCGATAAAGTCTTCGTTTCTTACTTTTACTTTTTTAGCTGACTCAACTTTTTCCCAAACCTTTTTTGTTACTACATCACTCATATTCTTTTGATATTGCATCCATCCTGCTATTTTATCCGTCCAGCCAAAATCGTCCAAGCCTAAATAACTGTCAGCAATAGTACCTGAGACCGCCGAAAAAAGTGCGCCACCCTCATCTGAATTGGTTAATATGACGATTCCCAAATTTAAATCGGGATACATAGTTACTTCGGATACCATTCCCGGTAAACCGCCGGTGTGCGATACTTTTAAATTTCCTTTCACATCGGTTAAGAACCAACCTAAACCATAACCGTTAAAATGAGAATTGTATCTAGGGTCCCGATTGGTTTCTAAAACAGTATGTAACCGCCACATTTCATTGTGGTTTT
>JBGTCB010000462.1:0-3407 GCA_041748995.1 Saprospiraceae bacterium
TGGAATTTTAAACCCCATCTTATGGAAGCTAAGGATGAGTTGACCTTTAATGATGCTATCGGAAAATTTCTAGAACACATTGACAGCCGCGCTATAGAGTTAATTAGGGAACCACAGGCGGACATCATTGACCGTGGTAGGCATCAATATGCCCAAGACCAGGATTACTTTACGATCAATGAGATGTCATTCGAAGAGTACATCAAGAAGCTGAATGCTTTAACTGATACAATCAAAGAATTTCCAATAACTACGTATTCGGCTGATGTCCAGACTTTGATTGATAAGTTGCTAGAGGAAATGAAGTCGATCAAGGAGCAAAGGATTCCTGATACTTATGAAACAAGGACCTTTAAAGTTCTGGTTCAAGGAGGGTCAGATGGGACCGAGTTCTTTCCTTCATATTATATTTTTGAAAACGTCTATCATCCATTTCATATAAAAGCACTTGAGGTAGCCCATGCTAGAATAACTACAGCATTGGAATCGCTCGTTATGTTTTTTCGTGGTTTGGGAGGGACTTCCAAGAAGTCACTTCTGAAAGCATTGCATCAGAGATTAGTCGATATCAAATATATAATAAGTGAAGAACAAGACTTTGTCGACATTTTTGAAAAAGCAGAATCTGGTGGCAAGATTCGGTGGCTGTTAAAGACCAAAGACAGAAAGTATCCAGCCACCAGCAGTCTATTTTTCTTTCTGGATACATTGAAAGAACACTTACCGATAATCAAAGATATCGAAGATATTATTCCTTTCGTTTTGGATCACTTTGTTAAAGGTGACGGAGAAGCTTTTGAAAAACCAAACCTAAACGAAAGTAAATCTGCCCGGAAAAAAAGAAAAGAAGTCGACCCGGAGAGTAAAGTTCTTTATCAAGAGGAATTAACTGAGATTATTGCGGATGTTGGCTTTAGATCTCAAACTTGATTTAGCCTGACTCATCATCTAATTTAGCCTGATTTTTTCTCGTCTAATTGTCGTCTAAAAATATTTAGCCTGATTCACATTTTTATTTTGTGCTCGAAAATGAATGTATAATTCAGATTATCAGCATTATATAAATAAAAAGTAAAGAATCAGGCTAAAAACAATTGCAATTTATTTGAGGTTGCACTGGTTAATTAAATCAAAAGGATGATGAAAAAATATCTTAAACAAATTCTGCAAGAGGAGATGAAAGTCTTTAAAGAGGAGATTCTTCAAACCATTAAACAAGATCGGGAATTATCCCGATACCTCACAAGAAAGCAGGTGGCCCAGCTTATGAGTATCGGACTGAGCACTGTGGATTATTGGGCGAGACTTGGGAAGCTTACCAAGTTAAGAATACACGGAACAATACGATTTGATCGAGAGCAAATAAATAAAACATTCAACTTAAAATCACAAAATTATGAAAAAAACTAAGTATTTAAAAATGGGTAATTTAACAATTGACTTGAGAAAGCCTGAGGAAATCTTGGATAAATATGATTTGTACTACAGGGTAAAACAATATCAAATACAAATGAACGAGGATCTCACTATGGACCAGGCAGTCACGGTTGAGACTCAATTTTTTGACCCCAATTTACTCGTATCTCGAAAGAGAGCCATGGCCTATGTGGCCAAAGCACTCAAGACGAAAGTGGTATTAGGAAAATTCCCGGGTGTAGTAAATCAAGAAGGCCCCGGTGTGTGGCTGAACGTGCATTTGATGCTCACTCAGAACGAATTTTTCGACCTCGTAGGCTTTGATGAGGAGACAACGAAAGAGGGTCGAGAAATAGAGAGATTGCTACTCGATTTTCTCGTTCCCGGGAAGTATTTTCTTGGTTGGTAATGAAGAGGACCCAGCTTTGGGTCCTTTTTTAACAATTTAAAAATTAACAAATGAGAATTAGTTTTTTTAAGAGAGTAAAAAGTAAAGAAGCTGAAGGTCATTTTCCTTTGCAGCAAATTATGAATGATATTAAGTCGGAAAAGTACATGAAAGTTATTATGGAATATCGTAGGAATGGGAAAATGGATGAATTTAAGAGAAATAATCTCTCTGCCTTTACTCCTCATGGAACTTTTCAGGGTCCTCGTTCAAAAAATAGCTGTTCAGAGTACAATCAAGTGGTTTGCCTGGATATTGATGATATTCCACCTGAAGGAATGACAGAAATCAGGCGTCAATTAGAGAGCAATGAATACGTTCGGTATTTATTCTTGTCCCCTGGTGAAGGTCTTAAAGTTTTTGTACGGCACTCCGGGTTGCATCAGGACCATGAAAGAGCATATAATCAGATATTGAGTTTATTTGAGAAGCAACTGGGAATTAGGATTGATTCTGCTCCTAAGGCTGACAATGCTCTCTGTTATGTTAGCTATGATCCAGATCTATATGAGAACGAAAATGCCAGTATCTACGAACTCAGGCCTGCAACAAATGAGGAACATTGGGATAGTACATTCGATGATTGTATCAATCGAGTGAGTGAGAAACGTACTTATTTGAATGGTCGTAACAATTTTGTGTATGCTCTGGCGTGCGACTGTAATCGGCATGGACTTCCCGAAGACTTCACGCGCAGCAATGTAGTTAATTATTATTCAGATTTACCAGAGGGAGAAGCTGTAAGAACCGTGAAGAAGGCTTATAATCAGCACCCTGTCGAATTTGGTGTTTCTAAAGTTAACTCAAAGTCACTTGAAGGATTCATTCATCAACAACGTCTCTTGTACGACGTAGTGAACAACCGGCTGGTAAGAGATACAGGAAAAGTGATGTCCGAACGAGAAATAAACACAATTTATCTTGATTCCCAGAAATATGTAGTTCCTAAACCAACAGCAGGGGCATTTTTTTCTGCTATTAATTCGACCCTCATTCCTGAAGTTAATCCATTAAAGATTTACTTCGGAAGCCTAGGTCCTTATGGGGGAAATCGAGTGGAGGAATTTCTAGATCATATTAAGATAAAAAACGCTGAGGTAATTCGTCCATTGATAGTCAAATGGTTGGTATCGGTTGTTGCATCTGTTTATGGATTTTTACCAGATATTGTCTTGGTTATGATCGGAAAACAAGGTAATGGGAAAACGAAGTTTTTCACTCGACTTTTACCTGATGCTATAAGTGAATATTTTACCGTGGACAAGCTTGATAGAGGTAAAGACAGTGATATGTTGATGTGTTCAAAGTTGATCATCCTGGATGATGAGTTTGGTGGTAAGTCGAAAAAAGATGCTGGACATTTTAAAAGCATGACGTCGATGTCGAAATTTTCTCTCAGGCCACCGTATGGAAAGACGAGCCAGGATTTTAAACGACTTGAAACGCTGTTGTTATTGCATGGGCAATTAAAGGCATAAACTCAAGCTTATATGGCGGTTTATAAAACCGCAGATACGTGTTCGCCATTATAAATGACCGTCAG
>JBGTCB010000463.1:0-3173 GCA_041748995.1 Saprospiraceae bacterium
GAATAAAGGCCTTTTTCCAATCAGTAGAACGGAAGAATCAGTCAATCAATAGGTCGTAACGGACTGACACCGTCTGCCGAGGTATGCCGGGCAGAGGATCAACAAATCAGAAACGACGAGAATAAATGCGAACTTTTTGAAAAGAAAATTGATAAATATCAGGGCAAGTTGGGTACTTCACAGTGTCAGGGAAAAAATGGCAAAGACAGGCCACGGAGGACCTGCCCTTGCCCCTATGAATCTCTCAACAAAACTCGGAGCAGATTAAACACCCAAAGGCTTTTCAGCATAGAATGTCATACTGAAAATGCCGAGTTTACTCTCCTCCCATAGTTGCCTTTTCTCTTGACTTAAAAGTCCGTCTATTACATCATCGGGAATCAGCACCTGCTTTTCTTTTTGAATCTGTATATTCTTAAACCCTGCATTTTTGATGATTTGGAGATACTCTGATTTTTCTGCAGCTCCTGAAACACAGCCGGCATAGAGCTCGGCTTCTTCACGAAGAGCCCCAGGGATCTCACCCACACTTACTACGTCGGAAATACTAAAATGACCACCGGGTTTCATGATTCGATAGGTTTCTTGAAAAGCTTTTTTGCGATCGGGTATCAGATTAAAAACACAATTACTTACAACTACATCTGCTGTATTGTCTGGTAAGGGATTCTGATCGATTTCTCCCTGAAAAAAAGTCACATTATCAAACCCCATTTTGTGTGCATTCGCACGTGCCCGTTCCACCATTTCCGTAGTAAAATCCACTCCGATAACTTTTCCTCCCGCCCCTGTTTCTGCTCTGGCAATAAAGCAATCATTGCCAGCACCTGAGCCAAGATCCACCACCGTATCACCAGGTTTAATCCTGGCAAATTCAGTTGGCAGACCGCAACCCAAACCCAGATCAGCTTCGGCTACGTATCCCTCCTTGCCTTCATATTCATCCCCTATGAAGGAATAATCTACACCGCTGCAACTACCGTCGCAACATCCTCCCTGGGATGGGTTCCTGGCAATTTCAGCATACTTTTCGCGTACTAAATTTTTAAGTTCAATCTCTGTTTTCATAATTTAACAACATTTTATTTGGGTGAATAATTTTTCCAGGTCTTTGAGGGCATGAGCGCAAACCTCCTTGTCCAGACAATAACAAGTCCGGGGACCATCGATTTCACCGGTAATAAGTCCGACTTGCTTGAGGGCTTTGAGATGCTGTGAAATAGTGGATTGAGACAATGGAAGTTCTTCGACAATGTCATTACAAATGCAGACAGACTTTTGGGCGATGTATTTCAAAATTGAAATTCGCGCCGGATGGCCTAAAGCTTTGGCTATCTCTGCCAGTCGAATGTCATCCTCACTAAATTCTTGTGCTTTCGAATAAGCCATTTCATTAATTGTATATCGTAAATATACGATAATATCAATTCGAAACAAGATTTCGGTAAAAAAAATAGCAAATATTCTGTAAGTAAGTGCACCAGGTGGCTTTATCATGCAGCACGCTCAAATGAGCAATTTGTCGTAATTTTGAATAAACAATCAGAGAATGTCCGGACATAGTAAGTGGTCAAAAATAAAGCGTAAAAAAGGAGCGACCGATGCGAAACGATCCCAGGAGTTTAGCCGGATCTTAAAGGAAATAACGATTGCAGTCAAGGAAGGTCAATCCGGTGATCCCAATTTTAATCCCCGACTGCGGACTGCACTTGCTAATGCTAAAGGAGTCAATGTACCAAAAGAAAACATCGAACGGGCTATTAACAAAGCCCTGGCCAGTAGCAACGAAGCGATGTTTGAACCGACCTATGAAGGCTATGCTCCGGGAGGAGTAGCTATCTTTGTGGAATGTACTACGGACAATCTTAATAGAACGGTATCCTCGGTTAGAGCAATTTTTAATAAGAAAGGCGGAAGTTTATCTACCACCGGCTCCGTTGACTTCTTATTTGACCGGAAGGGGGTTTTTGTCGTTCCTGCAGATAACCGGGATCTTGATGCATTTGAGTTAGAGTTAATCGATGCCAATGCACAAGAAGTGGAATACGACAGTGACAATCAGGAGATTACTGTAATCGTGAATTTTGAAGACTTTGGAATCATGCAGAAGAAACTGGAGGAACTCAATATAGAACCCAGCAGTTCGACTCTTGAGCGGATTCCAAAGAATACAATAGCTGCCAACCTTGATACGGCTAAATTGGTAGTGAACCTCGTGGAAGCTCTTGAAGAAGATGACGATGTGGTTCAGGTATTTCACAATCTGGAACTTACTGAGGAAGTAGAGCGTCTCATGATCAGTGATTAATTTTTCTATTTTGAGCTAAATGATTTCACAACAGACCATTGATGCTATATTTCAGGCTGCCCATATCGAAGAGATTGTCGAGGAATTTGTGCAATTAACCAAACGAGGTGCTAATCTGAAGGGGCTTTGTCCGTTTCATGATGAAAAGACTCCATCCTTTACAGTGTCACCGGCAAGAAATATCTATAAGTGTTTCGGATGCGGAAAAGGAGGTAATGCGGTTAATTTCTTAATGGACCATGAGAGTCTCTCCTACCCTGAAGCCTTACGTTACCTTGCAAAAAAGTATAATATCTCCATTGAAGAGACTCAGCTACCAGAAGATTTTGAATTGGAAAAACTGGAGCTTGACAGTCTCTATTTGATCAATCAGTACGCCAAAGATTTTTATAAAGATCAGCTTTTCAATTCAGACCTGGGCAAGAGTATTGGTCTGAGTTACTTCAAAGAAAGAGGTCTGCTTCGTAAGACTCTTGATGCTTTTGAACTGGGTTTTGCCACCACATCAAGAGACCAGCTCACGAGTTCAGCGGTCCAATCCGGCTACAATATTGAGCACCTTCGGAAGTTGGGGTTAACTACTGAACATGATCGCGATTTCTTCTTTAATCGTGTCATGTTTCCCATCCATAATTTGTCTGGCAAAGTAGTTGCTTTTGCCGGAAGACATTTGGTTTCAGACAAAAAGTCCCCAAAATACATTAACTCCAAAGAGTCAGACATATACCACAAGAGCAAGGTGTTGTATGGCTTACATCTGGCAAAACAAGCAATCCGGAAAGAAAATTATTGCCTTCTGGTCGAAGGCTATACCGATGTGTTATCGCTCCATCAATCGGGAATAGAACATGTGGTGGCATCTTCC
>JBGTCB010000464.1:0-4971 GCA_041748995.1 Saprospiraceae bacterium
CGGGCACTGAATTTGCGGTTGTCAAGGCACAGATACATGCAGGTCGCCGTGGTAAGGGAGGTGGGGTTAAACTGGCTAAAAACCCTCAGCAACTGAGCGAATTTGCCGGTAAGATTTTGGGTATGATGCTCAAAACCCCTCAGACACCGGGAGGTATGGAAGGTCCAGGTAAACTGGTCAAGAAAATACTCATCACCGAAGATGTCTACGCACCCGATTTTGATTCCTGCAAAGAATTTTATATTTCTATTCTCACCGATCGGGAAAAACAACGTAATGTAATTATTTACTCGACAGAAGGCGGTATGGATATTGAGGCTGTAGCCGAACATACACCACACCTCGTGCATAAAGAATATGTAGATCCTGCTTTGGGTTTATTACCTTTTCAGACCCGAAAAATCGCTTTTAATCTGGGTCTAAGTGGAAAAGCTTTCAAAGAGATGAATAAATTCATCAGTTCACTTTATAAAGCTTTTCTTGGTTCGGATGCCACGCTTTTTGAAATTAATCCCTGTCTGAAAACAGGCGATGACCGTATACTCGCAGTGGATTGTAAAGTATCATTGGATGAAAATGCTCTGGACCGGCACCCGGATCTCGCAGCCATGCGGGATCTGGATGAGGAAGATCCAACAGATGTGGAGGCAAGAAATTACGGCTTAAATTTCGTAAATCTTGATGGCAACGTCGGTTGTATGGTTAATGGAGCCGGGCTTGCTATGGCAACAATGGATATTATCAAACTTTCAGGAGGCGAGCCTGCCAACTTCCTGGATGTAGGTGGTACTGCTGATGCCGACCGGGTCGAAAAAGCATTCCGCATTATTCTAAAAGATCCAAAGGTTAAAGCTATCCTGATCAATATTTTTGGTGGCATCGTCCGCTGTGACCGGGTCGCAACCGGAGTTGTACAAGCATATAAAAATATTGGCAATATCCAGGTACCGATTATCGTCAGGTTACAAGGAACCAATGCTGATTTGGCCAAAAAGATTATTGACGAATCCGGACTTTCGGTTCGATCAGCCATCGAACTCAGAGAAGCTGCTGAAATTGTATCAGAAGTGCTGGCTGGATAATTTAGGACAAGCATGATAAAAATACCAGCTTTTTGAGGAAGTACTCACTTTTCGAACTTCAGGCTTATTTACAGAGAGTCATAGCCCTGAATTTTAATGAACCGGTCTGGGTCACTGCAGAGATCTTTCAAATAAAACAAAGCAGAGGCCACCTTTACCTTGAACTGATTCAGAAAAAAACAGATAGTCAGGAAGTATGTGCTCAAAGTCAGGCGGTTATCTGGTCAAAAAACCAATTAAAGATCAGGCAAATCCTGGATCATTCCATGGACGATCTCCTCATCGAAGGAATGGAGGTGAGCCTGCAGGTGGAAATATCCTATCATCCGGTTTTCGGCCTGAAATTATCTATTCTTAATATTGATGCCAACTATACGCTGGGCAAAATGGAACTGCACAGGCAGGAGACCATCATGCAACTCAAGAAGGCAGGACTTCTGGAGCTCAATGCTAAGATTACACCAGCTGCGATACTCCAAAAAATTGCAGTGATCAGTTCGACAAATGCTTCTGGTTTTCATGATTTTGCCGAACATCTCCGGCACAATGACTTTGGATACATTTATGACATCCGAATCTTTGCCAGTGCTCTACAGGGACGTCAGGTTGAATCGGACCTATTGTTCAGTTTAGATCAGATATCGAAAGAGGACAATAAGTATGACTGTGTTGTGATCATTCGTGGTGGTGGCTCCAAGCTTGATCTTGCCGGTTTTGACTCATTTAATATAGCCAGAGCCATCAGTATGTGTCCCATACCAGTATTTACCGGTATTGGTCATGAAACTGATACCACGATAGCCGACCTGGTGGCTCACCGGGCATTTAAAACACCGACAGCGGTAGCCAGCTTTTTAGTAGATCACAATGCAAACACGGAGTCCATTATAAACCAGATCTATCAGAAGATTTTACAGAAGACCCGGAAACTACACACCGATCAAAAAGCAAGATTATCACACGTACAACGCAGGATCAGTCAATCTTCCCTGATCATCCTTCAAAATGCAAAAAATCAGCTAGTCGTTTCACAACAGAATTTCAATAGTCAAATCAGAAAACGCCTCGAACTCGAAATCATTAAATTAGATCATCTCCAGGAAAAGATCAACTTGCTTAATCCCCGGGAAATACTGCAAAAAGGCTATACACTAACGCTGTTTCAGGGACTCAGGATTAACAAAAGTTTCCGGTTAAAAAAGGGAGATTCCATCACCACCATTTTCAGCGATGGCAAAGTTGAATCCATAGTCGAAAAAATAAATTAATGACCATTATACAAGACCTGAACTACTTGAAAGCTATGCAACGCCTTCAAGAAATAGCAGCGGATCTGGAGGCGGGTGATATTGCCATTGACGACCTGGAATCTGTTATCCAGGAAAGTAAGGATCTGATAGCCTTCTGTGAAAAAAAATTAAGGGCTCTGGATGATAAAATTGAGAAAGCTGAATAAAAGTCTTTCCGGATCCTTCCGTAAGAGAACTAATTCTGACTTCCGGAACTAACTCGAGAAGTTACCGGGGAGCTCTATATTGACAATATAGAGATCTTTAAGTATCATATATAAATTTATCTTTATAGGGCAAACAGGTACAGGTGGCTGGTAAAGGTAAAAATTCGGGTAAAGTAACTCCTTTGATGGAGCAATACTTCAAGGTCAAGCAGAAGTATCCCCATACCATTGTTTTATTCCGGGTTGGTGACTTTTACGAGACTTTTGGAGAGGATGCTATCACCGCTTCGAAGATCCTTGGGATCGTTCTCACCAGCAGAAATAACGGAGGTAGTGATGTTGAATTGGCTGGATTTCCCTATCATTCTCTGGATGTATATCTTCCAAAATTAGTGCGGGCAGGATACCGGGTTGCAATATGTGAACAATTAGAGAAACCCGGCAAGGAAAAGAAAATAGTCAAACGGGGTGTGACAGAGATAGTAACCCCCGGGGTTGTGGCTGATGACAATTTACTCGACCACAATCGCAACAATTTTCTTGCTTCTATCCATTATGGTCCGAATAACTTTGCAGGGATAGCATTCCTGGACCTTTCTACCGGCGAATTCTTCATGTCCGAGGGTGATCTCACCTATGTGGAGAAGTTGTTTCAAAGCTTTCCCCCTTCAGAGGTAATCTTCAGTAAAGACAAGAAAAAGTGGATTGAGAAGCAGTTTGGTGAACAATATTTTCTCTACGCTCTGGACGAATGGATCTATACCAAAGATTTCGCCCGTGAGAAATTATTAAACCATTTTGATCTCCATTCTCTGAAAGGGTTTGGAATTGAGGATCTTGAATATGGACAGATTGCCGGAGGGGCTATCCTTCAGTACCTGGGTATGACGGAAAACAGTCATGTTTCTCATATTCGTGTGATCCAGCGGATCATACCTGATGAATACGTGTGGATGGATAAGTTTACAGTCCGTAATCTGGAATTAATCGAATCCAATCATCCGACCGGTGTGGCAATGATCGATGTGATTGATCAGACAGTGTCTCCCATGGGAAGTCGTTTGCTGAGGAAATGGTTGTTGCTGCCTTTGAAAAATCCGACGGCTATTGATGAAAGATTGAATGCGGTTGAGGTATTACAAAAGCATGACCAAATTTCCATAAATCTAACCGGTTTAATTAAGAAGACCGGAGACCTGGAAAGACTGATCAGCAAAATCTCTCTTTCAAAAGCCAATCCTCGTGATATCCTGCAAGTGTCCAGGGCTCTGGGGGTGATTCCTATTATTCAGACGATCCTCAGTGGACTGGATGATAAGTTACTGCAACGAATTGGTGAAGGGATGCATCCCTGTCAGGCACTCAAGCAAAGTATCGAATCTAAAATTATTGACAATCCACCGGTGCATATTCAGAAGGGTGATGTGATAAAAGACGGGGTCGCCAAAGAGCTGGATGATTTGAGATACATCATTAATCACAGTAAGGATCTGCTATTGCAGATTCAGCAAAAGGAAGCATTGGCAACAGGAATCAACAATCTGAAGATAGGGTTTAACAATGTTTTTGGCTATTATCTTGAAGTAACAAATAAATACAAAAACCAGGGCATGGTGCCCGAAAGCTGGATTCGCAAGCAGACACTCACCGGAGCGGAAAGATATATTACCGAGGAATTGAAAGAACTTGAAACCAAAATTCTTTCTGCCGAAGAAAAAGCCAAGGAGCTGGAAGTCGCCATATTTGAAGAAATGTTGATCGAAGCTCTCGATTACATGCAACCGATCCAACATGATGCCCATCAATTAGCCAAACTCGATTGTCTGATGTCCTTTTCCAGTATTTCAAAGAAATATGGGTACCATCGGCCGGTCATACATGAAGGTTATCAGATCGAAATCAAAGAAGGCCGGCACCCGGTAATCGAATCTCAACTGGATATCAGTGATCATTATGTGCCAAATGACATTTACCTTGATAATGAAGACACGCAGATAATGATGATCACAGGACCAAACATGTCTGGTAAATCGGCATTGTTGCGTCAGACAGCCCTTATTTGTATCATGGCTCAAATTGGCTCATTCGTACCCGCCAAAAGTGCTAACATTGGAATCATCGATAAAATCTTCACCCGGGTTGGTGCATCTGATAATATTTCCTCAGGTGAATCTACTTTTATGGTGGAGATGAATGAGACCGCAAGTATTATGAATAATATTTCGGATCGGAGCCTGATCCTGCTCGATGAAATAGGCAGGGGAACAAGTACCTACGACGGCATTTCGATAGCCTGGTCCATTGCCGAATATTTACATCATAATGCTTTAGCAACCCCTAAAACTCTTTTTGCTACCCACTATCATGAATTGAATGAATTAGCTGAACGGTTTGAACGCATCAAGAATTACCACATTTCTACCCACGAATCCG
>JBGTCB010000465.1:0-2826 GCA_041748995.1 Saprospiraceae bacterium
ATTTTCCTCCCTCTTTTACCCGCGCATTAGTATTTATATTGTTATGAACATTACTTCTCCCCGGATACTCATTTTCTTTCTTCTGATTGTTTTGTGGTCGTGCTCCAATAAAACTGGCGATTCTGTTCAAAGCAATTCTGACCAGCCGGCATCCAGTGGAGTAGAAACCTTACCTCAGGAAGCTGCCGGTCAGGAGCCAGCTTTTGCCGGACAAACCAGAATTGGCAGGATAGAAACAGTTACTGCCTTCATTATAGATACTATTGCTACAGGTCTTGACCGGCCATGGGGAGTTGACTTTTTACCCGATGGTCGAATGATTGTCACAGAAAAACCCGGACGAGTCCGTATTATAGATCAAAAAGGGGTGGTAAGTGATAGTATCCGGGGTGTTTTGCCGGTTCATTTTCAGCAGGATGGAGGATTAATGGATATCGTTGCGGCACCTGATTTTGTCTCGAGCCGTGAGCTCTTTTGGGCATTTTCGGAAAAAAAAGATACCGGCTATGTACCAACCCTGGCACGGGGAGTATTATCAGAAGATGAACGGCAACTGGAAGATGTGACCATCATTTTCCGGGCTGAGCCTGCTATAGGAAGTGTGATGCATTATGGCACCAAATTACTTTTTGATGCCGAAGGCCATCTTCTCGCAACTATCGGAGAACGGTTTGAACCCCGGATCCGAAACAGAGCCCAGGACCTCAGTTCGGCCTTCGGAAAAGTCATCCGGATTGACCGCACCGGAGCTGCCGCTCCCGGCAATCCATTTGCAGGGCAGGCTAACAATCTTCCGGAAGTTTGGGCTTATGGATTTCGCGATCCTCAGGGGTTGGCAATTCATCCGGAAACAGGAGAGCTTTGGCTGAGTGATCATGGTCCGCGGGCTGGTGATGAAATCAATCTGGTCGAGGCCGGTAAGAATTATGGGTGGCCGGTAATTTCCTATGGACTGGAGTACAGTCGGGAACCGATCAATGGAGGTCTTACCCAGGCAGACAATATGCAGCAACCTCTTTACTATTGGGATCCGGCAGTTGCCCCGGCCGGTATATGCATCTATTCGGGCAGATTAATACCGGAATGGAAGAATAACCTCTTTGTCGCTTGTCTGCGGGGCAAACACCTGATCAGACTAACTCTCGATGGGCATAAAATTACTGGTGAAGAACGTTTACTTTCTGACTGGGATCAACGAATCCGCGGGGTTTGTGAAGGTCCGGAGGGAGCGCTCTATCTCTGGACGGATGAAGCGAAAGGATGCATTGTCAGGATTGTCCCGGGATCAACTGTTGATCTTTAAAAAAATTCCACAACACTTCATCCGGAAACGGTGCTTCCATGATAACTTCCATCTGTGTCACGGGATGTTTGATGATCAACCTGCCTGAATGGAGGTGAATACTTCGATCTTTATTGGCACGCCTGGCACCATACTTGACATCTCCTTTAATGTACAGTCCGGCAGCTGCTAATTGTGCCCGAATCTGATGGGGTCTCCCGGTACTGATTTTCACTTCCAAAAGATGATATGTGTCACTACTGCCCAAATAGCGGTAAGACAGATGGCATTCCTTTGATTCGTCTGACGCCATCTCTGCAACTGAGCTTTTATTAGCTTTCGGATGGTGCACTAAATGATGGGTGAGATCTGCCTCGTTCTGTTCGGGACGGGGAAACACAATGGCGTAGTATATACGAGTCACATTGCCTTCTGCAAATTGTTGGCTAAGACCAGCTGCAGCTTTTGCATTTCGGGCAAATAAGACCAGACCACTGGATGGCTGATCGATACGATGAACCGGAAAAAGGGACCGCCTGGCATAAGCATTCACCATCTGTTGAAAGTCTGCCGAGTCCTTCCCTTGCACTGCGATACCCGGTGGTTTATTAAAAGCAATGAATTGGTTGGTTTTGTAACAAACTAGTGCACCTATATCCAGGTCACTCATCTTTTTTTACTTCTTCGTACTCGACATAGACATCGTCTTCGACTTCAATAGTCTCCTGGGAAGCTATCCGGCGAGGTTGAGAGAGCAACCTGTAAGCCAGGTAAGCAGCGACAATAAGAATGAGAATTTTAATCATGATCTTCTGGTAATGAGCCGAAAATTACAATATGTTTAGGGGGTACGCAATTAAATTGATAACGGGCAGTTAATTACATAAAATAAAATCAGCGTAACCTTCTGCTATAAAGCAGTTTAGCCAGATAGGTGTATACGAAAATAACAAAACACATATTGTAGAAAATAATGATGGGTAATGAAGGCACGGCGCCATTAATTGTTAAATTTGCCCGTCATTACAATGTACCATCATGATGAAGTATAATTTTCGTAACCTCTCCTATGCCGGAGGATGGTTAGTTTTTCTGATCAGTTTTATTGTTTATTACTTTTCAGCGGAAAGATCCGGCAGTCTCTGGGATTGCGGTGAATTTATCTTAGGCGCTCATAAGCTACAGGTAGTGCATCCACCCGGTGCACCTTTATTCCTGATTATCGGACGCCTATTTGCCTGGATAGGTGACATATTATCCAATGATCCTTCGCGAATTGCCTTCGCAGTCAACCTGATGAGTGGAGCTAGTACAGCGGCTGCAGCCATGTTTGTAGCCTGGACAACGATGATCTTCTCGCGATTATCCTTAATTGGGCGTGAAGCCAAAGAACCAGCAGACTCTCAGAAACTCCTCATAGTGGGAAGTGGCATTGTAGCCGGATTGGCTACCGCTTTTTCTTCATCGATATGGTATTCAGCGGTTGAAGGTGAAGTCTATGCGTTGTCAACCTTTTTTACGGTACTCACTCTTTGGGCATCTGC
>JBGTCB010000466.1:0-2480 GCA_041748995.1 Saprospiraceae bacterium
AAATTTGCGAAAAATGGATCGGATGCTACTACCGCTGCCCTGAAGTTAGCCAGAGCCTACACTGGTCGTGATATGGTAGCCATCTGTCAGGACCACCCTTTTTTTTCAATTGATGACTGGTTTATTGGTTCGACATCTATAAATTATGGTATTCCGGATGCCATCAAACAGATGACGGTAACTTTTAGATACAATGACCTTCAAAGTCTTCAGGATCTTTTTGACGCCTATCCGGATCAAATTTCCTGCATTTTCTTAGAACCGGAAAAGAATGATAGTCCTCTGAACAATTATCTGGAGAAAGCAAAAAAATTGTGTCATCGTAATGGGGCATTATTTATTCTGGATGAGATGATTACCGGTTTTCGCTGGCACCTTGGGGGAGCTCAGACTCAGTATAATGTAGTTCCTGATCTTTCAACATTTGGTAAAGCTATGGGTAATGGATTTGCAATATCAGCTCTTGCAGGGAAAAGGGAAATTATGGAACTGGGTGGACTACACCATAGAAAAGAGCGGGTCTTCTTACTTTCGACTACTCATGGAGCAGAGACTCATGCCCTGGCTGCTTTCCTGGCCGTGGTTAAAACATATAAAGCTTACAACATCGTTGATTTTCTCCGGCGGCAAGGACAACTACTCAAAACTGGGCTGGACGAATGCATTGAGAGCCACCACCTCCGTGATTTTGTTTCCGTAGTTGGTCATCCTTCTTGTTTGGTTTTAACCACTGCTGATCATCAGGGACCAGGTTCACAACCTTTTCGAACTCTATATTTACAAGAAACGATTCGAAGAGGAATCCTTGCTCCCAATCTGGTAGTAAGCTTTGCACATAAAGATGAACAAATCGATCGGACTATCGAGATGATGGAATCCGTACTGCATATTTACCGTAAGGCCCTGGATGAAGGTATTGGTAAATATCTCAGAGGGAGAAGTATCCAACCGGTCTACCGTAAATGGAACCATAGAGATGACAACCATTAATTCTGGTCAAAGCAAAGGCGGGGAAATCTATAAGCTGGCTGAGGAATTATTTCCCATCTGCCGGAGTATTACAGGTGATGGTGTACGAGAGTCCCTTCAGATAATGAAAGCACGTATACCGTTGAAAATCAGGGAGATATCTAGTGGCACTCCTGTATTCGACTGGACTATTCCTAAAGAATGGAATGTTAGAGAAGCATGGATCCGGGATATGCAGGGCAATACTCTGGTTGACTTTAAAAGAAATAATCTCCATATACTCAACTACAGCACGCCGTTTAAAGGAAAGGTTAGCCTGGAGGTGCTAAAGAAACATCTTTATACCATACCGAATAAACCGGATCTGATACCCTATCGTACGTCTTATTATCAGGAAAATTGGGGTTTCTGCCTTGCTCATAATCAATTAACACTTATGCAGGATGATGAGTATCAGGTTTACATTGACTCATCACTTGAAAACGGTTTTTTAACCTATGGAGAATTGCTTATACCCGGAGAGTCGGAGGAAGAACTTATTTTGTCTGCGCATATTTGTCACCCCTCGCTGGCCAACGATAATCTTTCAGGTGTAGCTTTACTGACTACCCTGGCTTTGCATTTAATTACCCAAAAGAATCAGTACTCTTATCGATTTCTTTTCCTCCCAGGAACAATTGGGGCAATATGTTGGCTGGCTCAGAATGAATCGAAACTTGATAAAATAAAAGGAGGACTGGTGGCATCGTTGTTGGGAGACAGCGCACCATTTCACTACAAGAAAAGCCGGATTGGTACATCTGTAATCGATCAACTGGTACCCTATGTTTTGCAGGAGTCGGGATACCCTCATGAGATATTGGATTTTGTGCCCTATGGATATGATGAACGGCAATTTTGCTCACCTGGAATTAATCTTCCAGTTGGCAGTCTGACCCGTTCGACCTATGGCTATTATGAATATCACACCTCAGCGGATAACATGCAGTTCATTTCTGCTGAAGAACTCAATTCTTCTTACGAAGTCTATGACAAATTGATTAAGACCTGGGATGCTAATACCTGTTATTTGAACCTGTATCCAAAGGGTGAACCTCAGTTGGGCAGACGGGGGTTGTATCAGGCGATCGGAGGTCAAAGCAACCAGGACCAACTCCAGTTAGCTATGCTTTGGATATTAAATTTATCAGATGGTCACCATAGTCTTCTGGACATTGCCATTCGAGCAAAAATATCATTTGAGATTCTTGTGAAGGTGGCAGGAATTCTGGAATCTCATGGTGTCCTGCAAAAAGCAGTCTGAAATACCACAGCTCTAATCTGGTTCAGTGAAAGATCGACTTTTCTTTGTCCTTGAAAAATAATTATAGGATAGCAGAAAGATTAAGAATGTCTTAACCTACTTTAAGGATTTAAGAAAGTCCTTAAGTAAGTAGATATGAAATCAGAATAAGATTTCAAGTCTGATAAGAGACAGGTTTTCATCAGTAGGTTTTTTATTTGGTTCTCGT
>JBGTCB010000467.1:0-1986 GCA_041748995.1 Saprospiraceae bacterium
GCGGATACAGTACCGTCGTGGTATACCCTGAAAAGCGTAGCACCATTTTGACCAGTAACAAAAAAGTTACCGGTTCCATTGTTGTTATAATCAATTCGGGCCACCACTGCATCATTACCTTCTAGATAAATGTCGCTACCGCTATAATTTGGATCACTTCGAATAATTCCATTGTCTCCAGCGGATGAGCCACTTGATGCTCCTAAAATTATATCTGCAAATCCATTATTTTTATTACCTCTAAAAAAAGCTCCATGATTCGATGCACTACCTCCATATACTCCATAAGAAGATGTACTTAAACCCGATACTCCGATATTGGAGTTACTGCTACCGACTACGCCAATAGCACCAGAACTTTCTCCCAGGACTCCATAGAGTGAGGTGCTATATCCACGGACTCCGGAACCTTCTTGACTAGTTCCATATACTCCATCACCAAGTTCACTCACTCCATACATACCTGTACCTTTTTGACTGGCTCCCTGTATACCAATGCCATTTACTGATATGGCTTCACCCAGAATTGCTTGACAAATACCATTCGGTTGAATAAAAAGGCTGGAAATCAGAAAAACGAGATTTAGCGCTAAAAAACGGCATGGGAGTAAAGTATAGTTTTTCATAGTAAAAAGGTTTTTCGTCACAGTATGACTAAAGAATATACAAAAATATTCCTCTATTGTAATTGATTTCCTAGAATAGCTTATTGTTGTGGCCATCCGTTCTCTTTCCGTAAGGGTGTCTTTGTTTCTCTCATCACTTTACGCATCGTCTTGGGTGATCTTTGTGGGGCATCTCTTTGGGTTAGGCCAAATCGCGGCCAACTTCCATCCAGGAATCAAAACAGGTCTTTTTATATCTCAAAATTGCATTCAATCGTTGGCTATCCCGGTACTCAGTGGTGACTTCCAATTTCATTTCATTGATCGTATAGAAATCAGCCAACTACTGACATCCGGCCCCAACGACCGTTCATGCTGGTAGTTGTCAGCGTCTCTTATCTGTCGATCCTCTATCTAATTAATTTTATCTCAACCTGTCTGTGTTTGAGGATCTTCCTTTGGCCGGATCTCCGTTTCTATCTCCATAGCCATTTTCCTAATCCTTCTCAGCTCCTCACCATATTCTGAAATTGTGTAGGCCCCTCCTCCAAATTGGGTTTCCCTGAGAATTACCTCACAAGGTTCCCAAAGATTGGTATAAGATCGGCGTGAACGCCATTTCACCTTACCCTTGGTTACGTGAGAGAAGGATTGCACGAGCCAACGATCGGAAACATTTTTTATACGCCATTTAGGCCCAAATTCCTCTCTAGTTAGTATCAGTATAATATTTGAATTATTTTGTTATAACTTATGTCATTCCATTAGTATCGAAATAGCCGTCGCTAAATAAGCCGATAAGAGGCATTTTCAAGCGCTTTTCGGGGTTATAAACTCAAGGTAGGAAAAACAGAATTCGCATTTTGAAATAAACATGCTTTTTTATCCCAAGAGTTTCGCACCTATCTACCTGTAAGGATACTTTGACAAGCCACTTCACACTTTCAGCATGCCTTCTGGCTCCGTATTCTGCGATAAATGATTTTAATCAACGCAAACGAGTAAAATAAATCTAGATTTATCGGTCTATTTTTCAATGTCAAACAAATTGTCATGATGGGAAGATGGCCACTTCCATTCCTTACATTGTGGATTCTAATGGTCTCATGTGGTCAAAATCAGGGACTAAAGATTCAGGTCTACGATGAAGAAATTAATGATCAAGAAATACTTTTATATGCTGATAATGATGAGCCATTTCCGGTATCTGTCGAATTAAATCTCGAGCTCGACGGCTTGCAATCCAGCCATACAAATGGAGACATTATTGTTCTTGAGCCAAACAAGGAAAAGCAGGTGCTGGCCCGATTAGATCTCATACCTGGAAAGTCATGGAGCTATGAGACGTCAATGCGGTTGCAATTTGGTAATGTACTCATGG
>JBGTCB010000468.1:0-5035 GCA_041748995.1 Saprospiraceae bacterium
AGGGCACCTCTATTTACCTCTGAATGAGTAAAAATTCAAAAAGATGCAAGCCAGACAAGGCTGGAGGAAGGAAGATAGCCGTAGCTATCTGACTGACGATCAACGAAGTATGGCGCAGTATATTATTGAATAAATTTTCGAAGAAAACTGATTTTACCATGAACGGGGTTAATAGAGGTGCCCATTAATAAAAACATTATCAAATCAATTAAATCTAATCTCCATGTTTGACGGAATAAAAATTTATACCGAACTCGATACGAGAGATCGCATTACCCTTAGTGAAGGAACTGAAATGGTACAGGTTTTAAATAACCTGCCTGCCAGCAACCCAACATTCGTTCCGAAAAGGCCCTGGTACACACCAGATACCGTAGAACAAAAATCCATTTTAGGATCGGCTAATGAGGTACCAAAATATCAAAGTATTGGACTGTACCGGATGCCCCAAAATCTCATTTCCCAATGGGAAAAAATGGGAATTCACCTGGCTGAGACAGAAGCCGATATAAATGGTCTGATGCAGAAAGCAGGTTACAAACAAGTTGTACTGGCAACCGAACAATGGGCAGCTACCTTCCAAAAAGTCAACGAACCTCTGATTACCCATCGATTAGCATGTATCCCTAAAGGCCTTCGAACCGTCACTTTCAATCCCCGGGAAAACCGATACCTCGGATTACATCTGGATTCCTGGGAAAAAATGACACTGGACGAACTTAGCGGAGTGCGTAATCGCCTTTGCATAAACCTCGGACGAGATGCCCGCTATTTTTTATACATGAATCTGGAGATCAAACAGCTGCAATCCATTTTAAAATTACCAAATCAGACCAATGCCCGTAGTTTGATCCAGACATTTCTCACTCAATTTCCTGATTATCCGGTCATAAGAGTAAAACTAAAGCCTTTTGAAGCTTACATTGCTCCTACCGAGAACCTGATTCATGATGGAAGTTCCGAAGATCAGGATTTTCAGGATGTCCAGATCACCTTGCGATCATATTTTAAAGTGCATCCAATTAATCAGGGGTTATTACGTAAAATCAAGGGCCTCTTTGCGGTCAGATAAGAGTGCCCTGATTAGTATCTACAGGGAAACCCTGAGACCCAATTCAGTACTTCCTATAGTCAAAATACAAGGTAATCCATATTTCATACTCTGTGTTAAGTCACGAAATTTGAGTCATAATAATTAATTAAAAACAATTACTAAAATTCAAAATTTTTAAGCCATGACTAACATGAAAAAAATTATCATCGTCTTATTGGGATTACTTCCGATTTCATTCAGTGCAAAGGCAGAAAAGCCTAAGTCATCATTTGACCATAGGATTGTGAAGATCCGCGAATCGATCAGACTATCAAATGCTGAAAGCTTTGACAAAACCGTCCTTGACCTCCTGGCAAATAGCAATATGTCAAAAACTGAAATAACCAGTTCATGGGACAATTGGGCAAACTGGGATAACTGGGGTAACTGGGATAACTGGTACAACTGGGACAACTGGGGTAACTGGGACAACTGGGGTAACTGGGATAACTGGGGTAACTTTTAATTAAATAAAATTAAATAAATTAAATAATTAAACTTAATTAAACTAACTATTCAGTGAATAACAATAAAGCAATGAAAAAGCAATTTGGTCCGGTAGAGTTGGTAGTAGTTCAGGGATCACCCTTTTGCAACATAAACTGCAAATACTGCTACTTGCCCGACCGTCTTAACAAAAAACGTATATCGCAGGATACCGTCTTAAAAACGATTGATCACTTAAAAAAGGATAAATTGCTTGGCACAGAAATTAGCTTTGTTTGGCATGCAGGGGAACCATTAGCCGTTCCCCTGCATTTTTATGAAGATCTTTTCGAAATAATTCATAGAGAAATACCCGATACCACTCAAATTAATCATCATATTCAAACCAATGCCACACTACTGGATGATCGTTGGTGTGAATTTATAGTTAAACATGCTATCCGTGTCGGAGTAAGTGTAGATGGCCCTAAAGAACTAAATGATATTAACCGAATAACCCGATCCGGAAAAAGCACCTATGAAAAAGTGATCCAGGGTATTGATTGTCTGAAGAGACACAACATCAGATTTCACGCTATTGCAGTTATTGGTAAAGTTGCCCTGGATTATCCTGATTTGATCTATGATTTTTTCAAGGATCTTGGGGTCACCAAAGTGGGCCTGAATATTGAGGAAGTTGAAGGTATTCATACCGAATCAACTCTCAAAACGGATCAGAATTCTCTGGAAATTCTTCGGAATTTCTATCAAAAACTATACGACCGTCAATTAGAGGATTCCCAGCCACTACATATTCGTGAACTTGATGATGCCAAAAGAAAAATTTTACAAATACCGCTTGACTATTTTTCCAATCACGGGATTACTCAACAAAACAATCCTTATCAAATAATTTCAGTGGATATTGATGGAAATTTTACCAGTTACTCACCCGAATTACTGGGACAGAAAAACGAAGAGTATGAAGACTTTGTACTTGGGAATGTACACACATCATCCTTTATGGAAGCTACAAAAAAACCTCTATTTGCAAAAATGTGGACGGATATACATAGTGGAATCAAAAATTGTGAAAAAAATTGCGCATACTTTTCATTTTGCGGAGGTGGTGCTCCAGCTAATAAATATTATGAAAATGGTGCTTTTTCCAGCACAGAAACCATGCAATGTGTCTACAGCATTCAGACACCACTGGAAATTGTCACGGAAAGACTGGAGCAATCCCTGGGAAATTAATTGATCCGCAGTCAGAAGTAGCGGTTTGTGCCTCATTACTATAGGTAAACCTATAGATATTCGGACTTGAAAATCAATGAATTCAACTATGGGAAGGATCATTGAATGACTTCATCTTTGTCAAACCTAAAAAGGGAATGTCTTCAAATCCGTTAAGTTTTGTTAAGTTTAACCTGGCCAGTCTCCCTGCCAAAAGGGAACCGGACAACTAAAAAAAAGCAATGGCAAATGACCCTATTCGTGTGGTTCTGGTTGATGATCACCAGATCATCCTGGACAGTCTAAGTCTGTTATTTAATATGATCGAAAATGTAGAAGTGGTGGAAACCTGCAATGATCCCCGGGATGTATTGGAAGTTCTGGACCGTGAAAAAGTGGATATTCTCATTACTGACTTTAGCATGCCCTATCTGAACGGGGTGGAACTCACCATCAAGGTGAAGGAGGTGCATCCGGAACTAAAAGTCATCATGCTGACGGTAGCCGACAATGGAGAATCGATCCAGGATGCATACCGTGCAGGTGTGTCCGGCTATGTGATGAAGAAGGCGGATAGAAAAGAGTTGGAACTGGCAGTAAAAACTGTAGCCCGAAATCAAATGTACTTTAACCAGGATGTCATGAAATCGATGTTGACCCAGGCCCCATCTCACCATCAGGATTTAATGGAGGGTGAAAAATTAAGCCAGCTTACCAAGCGAGAACTGGAGATCATCCGTCTGATTGCACAGGAGTTTTCCAGTGCAGAAATTGCGGAGAAACTTTATATCAGTATTGGTACCGTCGAAACACACCGGCACAATATCATGCGAAAGCTGGATGCAAAAAATGTGATCGGGGTGATAAAGTTTGCCATGAAATATGACTTGGTCTAATTTCAAATCAATATTAAAATATTCCATACTTCTGGTCTTGATTTATGGGAGCGGAGAGGCCACCGGTCAGTCTGGAAGGTACATCGATTCACTGGTCAATGAGATTGAGTCCTTTAAAGATTTAGAAACATCAAAGTTTGATTCCAATTATGTGTGGACTTTGAGTCGTCTGGTAGAAGAAATGGCTTACTATGGGGACCATCGTACGCAGGAATACCTGGATCGCTTCACGAAATACCAGTCACAATATCCGGAACTATTGGTCAATGCTCTTTATATGCGGGCTCAGGGGCGGGTGCTGGACCGTTCAGGACAGTTTGATGGAGCCTTAGAATACTATTTAGCGGCAATTGATTCATTGAAAAAAGCCAACGCAGCCTCTGGAGAAATCGCGATGACTTATGTAAATACTGCTTTTTTATTAAGCAATTCTGGATCTTCAGATAAATGTCTCCAATTGCTGGAAGAAGCCAGACCTTATGCAGAATCATCAGCAAATCCTTTGCCGCTCTATTATATTTTTGATTATCTGGCTGATTACCATTATTACAGCGGGTTTGGCGTAGAAGACTTTCCGACCGCGATGGAGTACTATCAAAAAGCAAGGAAAGTACTGGAAGAGTATCGGATGGAATCAAAATTAGTTGACAACTTCACCGGCTTGGCCAACGTTCACTATCGACAGAATAATAATCGGGAAGGTGACTATTATTGGCATCTGGCTGATTCTATTGCTCAATCGAACAAGGAGTATAATTATCTGTACGGCTTGTATATTGACAGAGCGGAGATCTTTTTGGATAATGGTGAAAACGAAAAAGCCATCGAACATGTAAAGAGTTCTCTGCAGTTCGCACAAAAAGCCGGCTGGCCCGAATTAATCGCAAGAGCCCATAGTCAGCTTTATCAAACCTACAGGAAAACCGGTGATTTTGAAAATGCCCTGTATGCCTATGAAGCGTTCAGTACCATGCAGGATAGCATGAATAAACAGACACTCCTGAAGAGATACTCAGAGCTGGAAACAAAATATGAAAATGAGAAAAAGGAGCAATTAATCGTTGAATTGAATATCCGGAATTTACGTCAGACCAAAAACTTTCTTGTCTGGGTAGTAGCTTTAAGTTCGCTATTGTTAGCTTTAGGATTTTGGACTAATTTAAGTTTGAGAAAACACAATAAACTTCTGAGTGCAAAAAACAAGGAAATTCTTGAAGCCCATATAAAAGGACAGACACTTGAACGTAAACGGGTAGCTTCAGAGCTGCATGATAACTTAAATACAAAGGTTGCAGCAATCCGCTGGCAATTGCAGGCTCTTGAAGGTCTTGAAGAACCAAATGCAAGAAAAATTCTCGATAGTACCCTGAATCTTGTCAATGAT
>JBGTCB010000469.1:0-8137 GCA_041748995.1 Saprospiraceae bacterium
TTTATTCTTGCCTTTACGGTAGATAATCCCAAGCCATTTGACACCGACTGGCTTTCTGTAAACCCAATACCATCATCCTGGATTTCAAGGAATAAAAATTGATCATCGGTACTTATTGTCAGCTGACAAACTGAGGCTTCACTATGTTTAACCACATTATTCAAGAGTTCCTGAACGGCATAATAAACCTTCGATGCGGATTCTCCTTTATATCTGATTTGATTTGATTCGCTATTTATTGAAAATTGTAGCTGTTGGTTGGAGTATTTATCACACAGGTCTGCAAGTGCCGGTCCGATTCCCAATTTAAGGAGTACCGGCGGATATAACTCATGCGAAATATTGCGTAATTGGATGCCGGCGTCGTGCACCAACTGAGCGGATTTTTCCACCGAAGATGGATTTCTGTCTTTACCGGCTATTTTTAAATGCATATTGGCTGCCACCAATTGTCCGACTATGTTGTCATGCAGATAACCAGCCAGATTTTTCCGGGCCTGCTCCTGGCCATCCAGGCGGGCATTAACTGCCGTAAGCTGAATTTCTTTATTTGCTACCACAAGCTCACGGGCGATCTCCCGGGTTTTCCTTTTCTGCCGGTAATAATTAAACCAGATGGAGAGGCTGGTGAAGAATAGAATAGATCCTATGGTCAATGCAGTGAGGTTGTTATTCTTCCGCCGGAGGCTTTCTTCGATAAGAGCTCTTGATAACCGGTCATTATCATACTGTGATTGTATTTCTTTGACCGCCTTCGCGTGCTCACTTGCCTTACTATCCTGAGCGGTTTGATATGACAACCCGAGATAGTGGTAGGCACTGTCATACAGACCAAGGTTCTCAAAACATTGCGCCAGCCATTCATAAATGATCACCTGATTTGCCGGCTGCTGCTTTGAAAAATTAAGGTTTAGAGCTTCTTTGAGCGAGGCTATGGCTTCGTGGTATTCCTCCAGAACAATATGAGCGGCTCCGATATTTGCGAAGACCACGAACCTAACTTCCTGAGCATACCTCTCCGCGAATTTCTCACTACTGGTGATGGCCTTTTCATTTTGAATAATGGATTTTTCCGGAGATCCTTTGGTGCCGAGTTGAACTGCATAAACCAGCCGGGTTTCTGTTTCCAGCCGGTGATGACCCAATTTTTCACATTGTTCAATTAAATCCAACCATTGACTATTCCGGTTGAGTGTCAGGCTTTCTTCCTCCGGTTCCTTCTGACTCATGTAGCGCAGCCGAAAATATTCATTCCATAGCGTTTCAAGTTCATCGTATGCAAGTTGACCATGCTCATCAATGAAGAACTGCATCTCCTCCAGATTATGATTGGTTAACAGTCCGTAGCGGATCAATGCCCGCAGCGATTCGATCTCCAAAAAAGGCTCCCGATTAACTTTACTTAGCTCGAAAGCTTTTAAATAATGTTTGTAAGCGATATCATCCGCTTTAAGGGGTCCATAGAAGCGGCAATTCCCCTGACAGATTTCCCAGAGGATCTGCATGGCAATGGATAATACCGGGGCATTCTTATGAAAACAGGAATCGATAGATCCAGCAAATCGCGTGGTATTAAAATAATGGAGGAGATCATCCTCTTGAAATGCTCCTTCATATGCTGACTCCCGGTAATTAATCAGACAAGAATCTATGGTGGAGGTATAATTATGATTTTTCGACAAATCGGATAAGAATACGGTGCTGGTCAGTAAGATTCCCCAATAGAGCATAAGTTAGCTGGTATCACTCCGGATAAAAAGTACAAAAACTAGTTGAATTCCACCATACAAATCCAGGGTGGAGATTGGATTACATTATCATTTGGATCCGTGCTTCCTCCAGTCTTGTCTGGCTTGCATCTTATTGAATTATTACTCATTGAGAAGTAAATAGAGGTAGCGATTAAAGATCCGATTTATCAAAAGCCCTCAATATTCGATCACGGATATCAGGACTATAGTAAATTTGTCCTTGCCGGACGAGATAAATGGCTTCTTCCAGGTACTCTCCGGCAGAGCTCTTTGTCACATATCCCCGGGCACCAGCCAGGATGGCTTCGTTTACCAAATGCAAATCATCATAGGAAGAAAGGATAATGCAGTGGCCCGGATAACCTCGGGATTGAAATTCCTTTAGCACTTCCAAACCATCCATGTCTCTCATATTCATATCCATCAGGAAAACATTCAGGGTATCCAGGTCGGACCGATTCAGAAAATCCTGACCACGATTTTCCTTGATGCAGACTTCAAACTGTTCGTTTAGATTTAATAGAGCCTCCATACTGTCCATCAATATCTGATGGTCATCGACCAGAGCAATCCGGACTGCCTCTACAACGGACATGAGCCGATCAGTTGATTTATACCAGTAGTCATCTTCATCTTTTACCAGCACAGGACGGACCATTCGCTACAATTTAAATTTATCTTTCATCATATCCCTGTTTATGCGGGATACTTCCAATTCCTCTCCATCTGTCATGATCACGATGTTTTGATTGTTATTGATATATTTTACCACATGATAAAAATTAACCAGATGTGCATTATGGATACGCAAAAATTCTGTGGAAGCCAGTTTGATTTCCAGTTGATTTAATGAAGTTTTGACCTGATATTTGCTTTGGTCAGAAAAGGTCAATTCCACAAATTCAGCCTTTTCGATACAGTAGCTGAGAGAGTGTTTCTTCTTAAAATGGTAACCTTGGGATGTAGGTACGGCAATCACAATATTTGCACTCATAAAATGGGGTCATTATGCAGGTTGAAAAGAGATATTTATATTTCCTGAAATTTCAAATAAAAACTTCATAACGGATAAATAGTATTTATGATTCAAATATACTTAAGAGGCCAAAGGTGGTCAATACTTTAAATGGAGTAAGATTTAATTCCCTATTTATAGGGAGGATGTCATAAACCCGGATTATCTATTAGATTATCTATTACGAGGTACGAAAAACCCAATGCATAACCCAGGATGAACGGCTGGAAATCGAAAATCGAAATCATGCAACCTGGTTAGGCATGAATTGTGGTAATGCTTTGTGGGGAAGTGGAAGGTGATTTTTCAGATCAAATTATGTTTCTCGGCAAAAAGACCTAAGCCGACCGAGTTTTTCACTTTTAATTTAGCAATTAGATTCTTTCGGTAGGTATCTACCGTACTCTTTGCAATATAGAGCTGCTCTGCGATCTCTTCACTGGTGTATTGAAGCGCAATAAGCTTAAGTACTTCTAACTCCCTTTGGGTCAATTGTCTAATCAGACCCTGTTCATCTGAACCGGATGCTTTATCATCGGTTGATGAGGTAAATGCCCTCAATATCCGCTCCCGTATATCAGGACTATAGTATATTTCTCCATCCATAACCTTTTTGATGCCATTCTCCAGGCATTCGGTAGCAGAATTTTTGGTGATGTATCCCTGTGCCCCCGCTTTAAGAGCTTCATTTACCAATTTGAGATCATCATAAGAAGAGAGGAAAAGACATTTACCCTGATAGCCTCTGCTTCGTAATTCCTCTAACAGTTCAATGCCGTCAATATCTTTCAAATTGATATCCAGAATCAGTACATCACTGGTAAATTCTGAAAACTGATCCAACAGATCCTTTCCTTTGCTCACTTTTGTAATGGCAAAAGTGTTTTCCCCGGAGCTCAATAAAGCCTCCACTCCATCCATCAGTATAACATGATCGTCGACCAGAGTAACCGATAAATTCATTATACCCACTCTGAATGAATCGACGTTTTTATATATCCAATAAAGCTATATTCCGGGTCTGTCATCCTTTAAGCCTGTTTTAAATTTCCTTAATTAGAGCACTTCTAAATTAATGCCCAGGTTAAAATACGATAACTAAAGAATAATATAGTTCCTTAATCGCTGAATCTCCAACTTCTCCATAAATGGAGGGCTAGCACTGCATTTCCAAAATATCTAAAAACATTGATGGCTTCTTTTCCGCCATCTCATCATCTTCGAAAGCCTCACGATTTGATCTGACGAAAAATAAGCTTCGAAAATGTAGCACTACAGCAGACAGTTTGAAATTCAGACCCTTCCCGAAGAATCGAATAATCTACAATATAATATATTGTTCGCGTAGTCGCTTCTGATTCCTCCTGGATATCTCCAGCTCTTCGCCATTGGTCATCCGTACGCAGTTCAGGCCCCCATTCAGAAAGTACACAATGTGCATCCTGTTGGTGAGATATCTGTTATGGATGCGAATAAACAGATCGGCCGGTAGCCGGTATTCCAAAGATTTCAGGGTCCTTGATACCATATATTTTTTGCCATCAGAAAAATATAGCCAGGTATAATTTCTGTCGGCTATGCAATACATTAAGTCTGGAATTGACCTACAGATGTATCCATCAGTGGTAGGTATTGCCAGGTGGCAAGACATTTCAGTGCTCATTACGGTTTCAGTGTTTAATTCGAAAGCAAAATACTAAAATTATTACTTCGTAAGTAGCATTATTGTTTCATTATATGTACCTTATGTTAAGTTTTCAACAATGGGGTACCAATGCCCTCCCAACTCGTTGCCTGAGCTCATTATAGCTCTCCCCCTCCTAGGATGAAATTCTGAATGCTTCTTCATCCTTTTCAAAAAAGTCCTCTGTAATGCTAGTCCTCTGTAATGCTGATTTTTCTATTTTAGTGCCACGTTAAGTAAGCCTTCTTACGACTTATGAATGAAAACTTGATTACCTCTCTGAAAGGGATGGCGATGGGTATGGCGGAAGTAGTACCCGGGGTTTCCGGAGGCACTATTGCCTTCATAACCAATATCTATGAACGACTCATTTTTGATATAAAGAAATTGAGCGCGCTCCCACTTCGGGTGTGGAGAGATCAGGGTTTCAAGGTATTCTGGAATTATATTGACGGGACTTTCCTGGTATCTCTTTTAGCTGGTATGTTGGTTGGCCTCTTGATTGGAATCCTCGGTATAACCTATCTCCTTGAACATTATCCATCTCTCATCTGGGGGTTTTTCTTTGGGCTGATCATCGCATCGGTGATCTACATCTTCAGAAAAATTGAAAGGTGGACCCTGGTTGAGGTGTTAACCGGACTAACCGGGGTTGGTATCGCTTATTATATTACGGTGATTAGTCCGGCTCAGGGATCTGAGAATCTGCTGTTTATTTTTATCTGTGGGGCGATTGCTGTCTGTGCGTTAATCCTTCCAGGCATTTCAGGCAGTTTCATTTTATTACTGATGGGTATGTATACGTTCATTTTGGGACATGCCAAGTCACTGATTTCAGAACAGGAGATCAGCTCTCTTGTCGTAATTATAGTATTCGTCTCCGGCTGTGTGGTCGGTCTGGCGTTGTTCTCCAATGTCCTGAACTACCTTTTTAAAAAGTATCACGATCCGACTCTGGCATTGTTGACCGGATTTATGATCGGCTCTCTGAACCGCATCTGGCCCTGGCGAAATCCGGTTCTCTGGCTGGATGACCACTCCGGTGAATACGTCGAATTTATAACCCCTGGCGCTAACATCCATGACTTTCATGTTGTACAGGAAATGAATGTTCTACCGGCAAACTATGAAGGATCTCCCTACATCATCGGGGTTCTACTTTGCTTTTTAGCCGGTCTTATACTTGTTTGGATTCTGGACCGGCAAAGTCAGGAGACCGAACAAGTCTCTTGACATGCTTTGTAGTAAACCGGGACTTCAGGTGTCTTATTTTGCAGCAAATCTTCATAGCAAAAACCCGGACTTCGCTCCATGCGCTCCAGCCTCCATACGTAATTAGAAATCCCGTTCTGTCAACTTTTTGACATGTCACCTTTCACAGAAGTACAGTTCAAATCTAATGCAAAAACCGCTAAGTTTATTTTGTAAGGACATCGTCAGACGAACGGGGAACCCGGATACTTTCCACTAATTCCTGAATGTGAGCCGGAGGTGCGGGTGTCAAGGCACTTATAATGAGGGCTACAATGAAATTAAAAATCATGCCCAGAGTACCAATCCCCTCCGGAGAAATACCAAACCAGTACTGATCAACCGTACCACCTCCATATTTAAAATACAGGATGTAGGCAGCGGTAAAAATCAGACCAACCAGCATACCGGCAACTGCTCCCTGCATATTCATTCTTTTTGAGAATATCCCCATCACAATAGCGGGAAAAAACGAAGCAGCAGCGAGACCGAAGGCAAATGCCACGACCTGGGCTACAAAACCGGGTGGATTAATTCCTGCATACCCGGATACAACGACGGCTACAGCAATAGCTATGCGGGCAGCCCGCAGTTCACCTTTTTCACTGATATCTGGTCGCAACCATTTTTTCAACAAATCATGAGATATGGACGTACTGATCACCAGGAGCAGACCGGCTGCTGTCGATAATGCGGCAGCCAGACCACCAGCTACCACCAATGCAACAACCCAGTTAGGCAAATTGGCAATCGAAGGATTTGCCAACACCATAATGTCGCGATCTACCGTCAATTCACTTCCTTTCCACCCTCTCTCCTGCTCCATCCTGGCAGCAAAATCTTTGTTCTCATCATTATAATACTGGATTATTCCATCATTATTCTTATCAGTAAAGGCCAGCAAACCGGTTTTTTCCCAGTTACTAAACCAGGCCGGCATCTCGCTGTATTCCTTACTTTCCACGGTTTGAATCAGATTCGTACGGGCAAATGCTCCGATTGCCGGAGCAGTGGTATACAATATGGCAATAAACAAAAGAGCCCAACCGGCTGAACGACGGGCATCGGACACACGGGGTACGGTAAAAAAACGAACGATCACATGCGGAAGGCCGGCTGTTCCCAACATTAATGCTGCCGTTACGAAAAACAGATCGACTTTGCCCTGATGTGAAGTGGTGTATTCATGAAACCCCAGATTAGTCAATACCAGGTCTAATTTATCGAGCAAATAGGTACCATCACTTAAAGTACCACCCAAACCTATCTGAGGAACCGGATTCCCCACCATCAATACGGATATAAAAATGGCTGGAACCAGGTAAGCAAAGATGAGAACACAGTATTGGGCCACCTGCGTATAGGTGATACCCTTCATTCCTCCCAGGACGGCATAGAAGAAGACAATTGTCACCCCAATCATTACTCCCCATTTGAATGGTATGTTCAAAAAGCCGGCAAAAGCCACACCAACACCTTTCATCTGACCTACCACATAAGTAAAGGATACAAACAGGGCACATATCAGGGCTACGACCCTGGCTGTTTGAGAATAATATCGCTCACCAATAAAATCAGGCACCGTGTATTTACCAAATTTTCGCAAATAAGGTGCCAGCAGCAAAGCCAGCAGTACATAGCCTCCGGTCCATCCCATCAGATATTGAGCTCCCTGATAACCCATAAAGGAAATCAGACCGGCCATGGATAGAAATGATGCGGCCGACATCCAATCGGCGGCAGTGGCCATCCCATTCGTGATAGGATGTACACCTTTTCCAGCCACATAAAATTCAGCAGTTGTTGAAGCCCGGGACCATACAGCTATGATGATATATAAGGCAAAAGTAAGTCCTACTATAGTAAAGGTCCACGTTTGAAGTTCCATAGATTATGCTTTGAGTCGCCTTGAATTTTCTTCTAGTGGTGAATTAATCGTGCACATCAAACTTGCGATCCAAACGGTTCATCAAGATCACGTAGATGTAAATCAGAATAACAAAGAAATAAATAGAACCTTGCTGAGCAAACCAGAAACCGAGTTTAAAACCCCCCAGACGAAATTGATTTAGAGTATCGGCCCAAAGAATGCCTGCACCAAATGATACCGCAAACCAGATCAATAACAGTATACCAAGGTATTTCAGATTAATGCGCCAATAGTGTCTCCGACTCTCATTTTTTTCCTGCATCAAAGTTTATATTTTAGGAATAGTTCTGCAGTCAAAATAAATAAAATTTTCATCTCACCGGATTTTTGCTGTACAATGGCCCATCTTCCAAAGAAATTCTACTCTAGGAGGCTGTTGAAATACCCAATTTGCGCTGATATTTGTCAAATCACTTTTTCTGTAAAAAGAACTCAGCCGTTCTCGTCGTTTCTGACTTTGTTGATCCTCAGTCAGTTACAACCCGGTAGCTTCCTTCGTCTCGCCG